>DASSHR010000001.1:0-3423 GCA_035692745.1 Candidatus Limnocylindrales bacterium
GTTCGTAGAAGGCAACGGTGCCCTCCGCGTAGGCGCTGCCTTCCATGTCGATCCAGAAGGTCTTGCCCATCTCCGCGGACCGTGCGGCCAGCCGGCCGGCGTGCTCGAGCGTCCGCTCGACGTCGAGGTCGAAGCCGAGCTGCGTGAGCTTGACGCTGACCTCCGCGTCGAGGTCGCGAGCCCGGATGTCGCCGAGCAGCGCGAGGTAGTCGGCCGCGACCGCGTCCGCCTCCTCGATCCGGGTGATGTTCTCGCCGAGGTGAGTCACCAGGGTGGTGATGCCCTCGGCGCGGAACGCGACGGCCGCGTCGAGGGCAGCCTCCTCGGATTCGCCGGGCATGAACCGCCGGATCGCGCGCTTCGCGAACCACAGCTTCGGCAGGCGCTGGCGGAGCCAGGCATTCCGGGCCATCCAGAGCAGCACGCGTCGCATCACCGCGCAGCCTACCGCGCCATACTTTCCCGCGTGACGCACGACGGAGCCGGGAGCGCGACGCGCCGCGAGACGGATTCCATGGGCGCGATCGACGTCCCCGCGGAGCACTACTGGGGCGCGCAGACGCAGCGCTCGCTCCATCACTTCGACATCGCCCACGACCGGATGCCGGCCCGGATCATCCAGGCGTTCGGGCTGCTGAAGCTCGCCGCGGCCGACGTCAATGCCGATCTCGGCCTCCTGACGCCGGAGCAGCGGGCGTCGATCGTCGCGGCGGCCCGCGAGGTCGCCGAGGGCAGGCTCGCCGAGGAGTTCCCGCTGCGGGTCTGGCAGACCGGCTCGGGCACGCAGTCGAACATGAACGTGAACGAAGTCATCGCCGGCCGGGCGAACGAGGCAGCGGGCGGCCCGCGCGGCGGCAAGACCCCGATCCATCCCAACGACCACGTCAACCGCAGCCAGTCGTCGAACGACACGTTCCCGACGGCGCTCCACATGGCCGTTGCGATGGCGCTCGTCGAGGATCTCGTGCCGTCCGTGCAGGCCTTGCGGGATGCGCTGGACCGGAAGCGCGCCGCCTTCGACTCCATCGTGAAGATCGGCCGTACGCACCTGCAGGACGCGGTGCCCCTCACACTCGGCCAGGAGTTCAGCGGGTACGTCGCCCAGCTCGATGGCGGGCTGGCGCGGATCCAGGCCACGCTGTCGGGGCTGTACGAGATCGCACTGGGCGGAACGGCGGTTGGCACCGGGATCAACTCGCACCCGGAGTTCGCGGAGCGCGTGGCTGCCCGCATTGCGGAGCTGACCGGTCTGCCCTTCGTCACGGCGCCCAACAAGTTCGCGGCGCTCGCAGGCCAGGAGGCGACCGTCTTCGCCTCGGGCGCCCTCCGGACGCTTGCGACAAGCCTCATGAAGATCGCGAACGACGTCCGCTGGCTCGGCTCCGGGCCGCGGGCCGGCCTCGGCGAGCTCCGACTGCCCGAGAACGAGCCCGGCTCGTCGATCATGCCCGGCAAGGTGAACCCGACCCAGTCCGAGGCCATGACGATGGTCTGCGTGCAGGTCATGGGCTACGACGCCGCGATCGGGATCGCCGGCTCGCAGGGCAACTTCGAGCTCAACGTGTTCAAGCCGGTGATCGCCCACGACCTGCTCCACGCGATCGAGCTGCTGACCGACGCGTGCCGCACCTTCCGCGAGTTCTGCATCGAGGGGCTCGAGGCGGACACCGCGCGGATCGACGAGCACGTCGCGAACTCGCTCATGCTCGTGACGGCTTTGACACCCCGGATCGGCTATGACAAGGCTGCCGAGATCGCGAAGAAGGCACATCACGAGGGCACGACGCTCCGCGCCGCCGCTCTCAGCCTTGGCTACCTGGCCGCCGACGAGTTCGATGCGCTGATGCAGCCCGAGGCGATGACCCGCCCGTCCGCCTGAACAGCGGCGGGATCGAAGGAGTCGGGAGACCGAAGCAGTCGGGGCGGTCGCGATAGCCCCCAAGCGGAGGATGCAATGCGCTGGAGACCATCGAGCCAGAGCCAGGTCGAGGATCGTCGTGGTGCGTGGGGCCGCTCCGGGGGCCTCGGTGGGCTGCGCATGGGCGGCCTCGGCGGCGGGGGAATCCCGCTTCCCGTCGGTGGCGGCATCGGCGGCGTCCTGCTCGTCATCGCGATCTATGTCCTCATCAACCTGCTCAGCGGGTCGAGCCTCGGCGGGGCCATCGGCGGGCTCGGTGGCGGAACCACGTCGGGCGGCGGCGCGGTGTCCTCGCTCGATCCGGGCGACGACGAGGGCCAGTTCATCAACGCGGTGACGGTCGACGTCCAGACGTTCTGGGAGGACACGTTCAAGGCCGCGGGCAAGACGTATCCCGAGACCGTGACCGTCCTCTTCACGGACCAGACGCAGTCCGGCTGCGGCGTCGCGTCCTCCGCGACCGGGCCGTTCTACTGCCCGAGCGACCAGAAGGTCTACCTCGACGCCGGGTTCTTCGACGAGCTGCGAACGCGGTTCGGCGCCGACGGCGACTTCGCCCACGCGTACGTGATCGCCCACGAGTTCGGGCACCACGTGCAGGACGCGCTCGGCATCATGGACCAGGTCCAGCAGCAGCAGACGTCATCGAACGCGAACGATCTGTCGATCCGGCTCGAGCTCCAGGCGGACTGCCTGGCCGGCGTGTGGGCCCACTCGGTCTGGGCGAACCCCGACGCCGAGAACGTCGAATCGATCACCAACAAGGACGTCCAGGACGCGATCAACGCGGCCGAGGCGGTCGGGGACGACCGGATCCAGGAGCAGGCGACCGGCACGATCGACAAGGAATCGTGGACGCACGGATCCGCTGATCAGCGCGCCAAGTGGTTCAACGCCGGCTTCAAGGGCGGCACGACGAACAGCTGCGACACGTTCTCCGTAGCGACCCCGTAGTTCCGTGGCGGCGCCGTAGCTCCGCGGGCACCCGTAACTCGGTGGCGGCCGGAACCTGCGGCGGCGCCTACTTCTTGGGCGGGAGGGTCGCGGTGTAGTCGAGGGCCTCGCGGAGCCAGGCGTCGATGGTCGCGTCGTCGTCGACGATTCGGCGGGCCATCACGACGTAGTCCTTCGTCGGCCTGCCCGGCATGACCTCGAACGGCGTCGCGTCGCCATTGGCGAGCGCCGCCGCGATCCGATCCGGAGGCAGCCGGACCCACCACTGCTGCGCGAACAGGGCGGTCGCCATGTTCCCGCCGATCCACGCGCACGGGTGGCCGAACATCGGCCGGCGCGTGACATCCGAACGACCGATCCGACCCACCGCAGCCTCGAACCGCTCGACAAGCTCCGGCGCAGGCTTCTCGAACGTCGGTTTGCCCGGCATGCTGCGACCATACGCCCACGTGCCGGTCGTCGTCGGGCGCGGTGCCGCGTCGTCGATCGTGATGCGATCCAATCGCAACAACGACGCACGAAGGCTGTCCCGACGCGGTTCGTTCGTCGAA
>DASSHR010000002.1:0-2550 GCA_035692745.1 Candidatus Limnocylindrales bacterium
GCGACCTGATCGGGCGTCGCCGGTACCTCGATCGCCGTCAGCGCCTCGACCCAGCCATCGATGCGGGCGGAGACGGTGTCGACGAGGGTGCCATCGAGGTCGAAGATCAGGCCGCCGGGGCGGGGGAGCGTGGCCAAGCGAGCCTCCTTGCGGTGTGACCCGAGAATGGTGCGCGAGATGGACGGACAGCGCCGCACCGCGATCGTCGTGCCGATCTGGCTGCCACCCGCGCTCGAGAAGATTCGGCTGCGCGAGGTCGCGAGCGCGAGGGCCGGCGCGCCTGCGCACGTGACGTTGCTCTTTCCGTTCGTGCCGGTTGCCTCGCTCCTTGGGGACGACATCGATCGAGCGGGGGCCGTGGTTGCCGCCGTGCCGGCGTTCGACGTCTGGCTTCGCCGGGTGCAGCGCTGGGATCCCGGCGGTGGCGCGCCCGAAGGCGTGATCTGGCTGGAGCCCGAGCCGTGCGAGCCGTTCATCGAGCTCACGCAATCGCTCGGTCGGGCCTTTCCCGAGTACCGACCGTACGGCGGCATCCACGACACGATCGTTCCGCACCTGACCATCGCATCGGACGACCGACGTCGGCTCCTCGCCGTCCAGGCAGAGGCGGTTCGATCGCTCCCGCTGCGACGTCGGGTGTCGCGCGCCGTCCTGATCGCCGAAGGGCCGGACGGTCGATGGCGGACCCACAGGCGCCTGCCGCTCGGCGCACCATAGTGCCCGTGCTCGAACAGGCGCAGGCGGCAGTGCTCGACTGGTACGCGGCGAACGGGCGCGACCTCGCGTTCCGCCACACGACCGACCCATGGGCGATCCTCGTTTCCGAGGTGATGGCCCAGCAGACGCAGGCGGCGCGCGCCGCGGAGGCGTGGAGGCGGTTCATGGCTGCCTATCCGACGCCGACGTCGATGGCCGCTGCGTCCGCCGCCGACGTCATCCGGGCCTGGCGCGGCCTCGGCTACAACCGGAGGGCGCTGGCGCTCCATCGAGCGGCGCGGGCGATCGTCGACGATCACGGCGGTCGCGTGCCGGACTCGCTCGAGGCCCTCGTGTCACTGCCCGGCGTGGGGCCGTACACGGCTCGCGCGGTGCTCGCAATCGCGTTCGATCGACCGGTGGCGGCGCTCGACGTCAACATCCGGCGCGTGCTGGGCCGCGCGTTCGGGCTCGACGCGCTCGCGCCATCGGCGCGGCAGGCCGCCGCCGACGGGTTCGTGCCACTCGACCGGGCCGCGGACTGGACCCACGCGCTGATGGACGTCGGTGCCGCGTTCTGCCGACCTCGCGAGCCACGCTGTGATGCGTGCCCGCTGCGCAGCCTGTGTCCGGCAGCCGGCGCAACGTTCGCGGTTCGCGCAACGGTCCGTCGACCAGCGGCCCGGTTCGAGTCGACCAGCCGCTGGCTCCGCGGCCGAATCCTCGATGCCCTGCGGGACGCGCCGGACGATGGCTGGGTGCGCTTCGATGCGGCGATCGGCGAGCACGACCACGACGGGGTCCTTGCTGCGCTTGCGGCGCTTGCCTCGGACGGGATGATCGCCATCGATGGCCACCGCGCCCGGCTCGGGCTCGGCTGAGGGTCGGGCTCGTGCCCAGCTTGCCGACTGACATCCGTGTCGACCGAGACGGGCGCTCGCTGTCCGTTCGGCTCGCAGGTGCCGCAGCCGGGCCGCTCGTGCTGTATGTGCACGGCTCACCCTCGAGCCGCGTCGACGTCGAGTACCTCCACGAGAGCTCAACGCGCCGGGGTGTGCGGGTCGCCGCGATCGACCGTCCCGGATATGGACATTCGACGTTCATGCCCTTCACGTTCAGGAGCGTCGCGGCGGACGCCGCGGCGGTCGCCGACCACCTCGCAGCCGAGACGTTCGCGGTCTACGGATTCTCGACAGGAGTGGCCCATGGCGCGGCCCTTGCGGCCGAGTTCCCGGAGCGGGTCACGGCCTTGGCAACGGCCGGTGGCGGAGCGCCATTCGAAGCGGGAACGCCTCGCTGGTCTCGGCTCTCCGAGGGCGAACGGCGCGGCCTCGCGCTCGTCGGGACCGATGATGCGGAGGCGTCCCGACTGCTCGCCGAGCCGGACAGGCAATTCGTGGGGATGCTCGAGCTCGATGACGAGGCCATCGCCGCGGCGTGGGCAGCCGCGAGCCACCCAGCTGACGCGCGCGCGTTCACCGGGGAGCTCGGCCGGATCATCGGACCGTCCATGCGCGAAGCGCTGCGGCAGGGGCAGCTCGGCTGGGCCCGTGACAACGTCGTGTGGATGGCTCGCTGGGATTTCGACCTGAAGGCCATCCGGTGTCCGACCACCATCTGGTTGGGCGATGAGGACGGGGCGGGCACGCTGGAGGGCGGTCGATGGCTCGCCGACCAGATTCCGCACGCGGAGCTGCGCGTTATCCCCGACCGGGGCCACCTCATCGGGTTCGAGCTGTGGGACGAAGTCCTGGATTCCCTGAACGTCTGAGACGGTCGCCTGCGCTCGCCCGAGTTGCTACCGTCGCCGCGTGACGAAGTCGCGCCGGGGGTTGCGGGCGCTGCTGGGCCGAT
>DASSHR010000003.1:0-1203 GCA_035692745.1 Candidatus Limnocylindrales bacterium
TCGACGACGGACGGCTGATCGAACAGGATCCCGCGCAGGTGCGAGTTCGCACGGAGCACGCCCGCCAGGAGCGAGCCCGCGCCACCGGCGATGTCGGCAACCACGGAGGCCGATCCGAAGTCGTACGAATCCGCCACCGCGCGCCCGATCCCCGCGCTCTGCGCCGTCATCGACCGATCGAAGATGGCGGCCTCGTCGGGCCGCGCGGCGCGCCAGCTCCAGAGATCCTCACCGTGGAGCGCCGTGAAGGCGTTCTCGCCGGTCCTGATCGAGTGGTCGAGGTGCCGCCACACCTCGTGGACCTCGTCGCGATCCATCATCGCGATCGCCGGCGCCAGCGAGCCGGGCACGTCGGTCCGCATCAGCTCGCCCGCCGGCGTCAGCCCGAAGCTGCCGTCCGCGCCTTCGTGGAGCACGCCTGCCGCGGCAAGCGCGCGCAGGAGTCGGAGGAGGGTCGGCGCATGCGTGTCGGTCGCCCGGGCGAGGGCATCGACCGTCGTGGATCCGGCGGCGATCGCGTCGGCGATGCCGAGGCGTGCGGCGGTCATCACGATCCCGCTGAGCCGATGGCCGCGGACGAGGGCGAGCAGCTCGCGAGCGGCCGATGGGTCCTGCACGAGACGGAGGGTACGTCGGACGGCAGCAGTTGACGCTTCGAACGGGGCGTGCCTAGACTCCCGGCCTAATCGAATACGGGCAACGAACGGGACGAGTACGCGTCGAGCGTCGGCAGAGAGATCCGGTGGCTGGTGGAAACCGGAGCGGCGGCGGCAGGGAATGGACCCGGGAGCCTCCGGACCGAACGGACGCGGCAACCAGGCCGCTGACAAGTAGGCTCCGGCGCAGAGCGCCAGCGATAGCGGGCAGCGCCGATCGATCGTCGATGACGGTCCGCCGGTCAGCAAGTGCGGCAGGAATGCCGAATGCGGGTGGTACCGCGGAAGGTTCGACCTTTCGTCCCAGGGGACGAAGGGTCGTTTTGTTTTCTGGCCGCATCGATCAACCGGAGGCGCCGCACGTGACCACCACGGACCCGCTCAGCCTGACCCAGGCGAAGCGGCTCGCCAGCAACGCGGACACGCTGTTGCTGCGTGCCACGCGGGCGGCCGACCTCGAGACCCCGATCGGCGCCTTCCTCCGCCTCGATGACGGCACGACCCCGGCGTACCTCCTCGAATCCGTCGAGGGCGGCGAGCGGCTCGG
>DASSHR010000004.1:0-24955 GCA_035692745.1 Candidatus Limnocylindrales bacterium
GGCGCGGCACCGCCTGGTAGGCGGCGAGCGCGCCGTACGCGAATCGCGGCGAGACGCGGCCGAGCTGGACAAGCGAATCGACGAGATAGGTCGTGTCGGTCGTCAGGGCGAACACCGCGCCGATGCTGACGAGCGCGCCGATGCGCGCGCCGAGCCCCGCCGCCGCCGCGAGCGCCTCCGCGGTCACGCGCAAGGGCCCAAGCCGGAGCACCTCCGTGGCCAACGGGTCGACGTTCCGGCCGGAGAACAGCACGTTCGCCAGCACGATCCCGCCAGCGGCGAGCACGAGCGGCAGGAGTCGCCGGAGGTAGGCGCGCGGCTCGATCCGGCCGAGCAGCAGCCCCGCGACCAGTGCGACCGCGGCGAGGATAAGCGGCGGTCGAGCGTCGAAGGTGAAGAGCAGCCCGACCAGCCAGGCCGTCGCGATCGCAAGCTTGACGAGCGGATTCGTGCGACCGAGCACGCTCTCCCGCTCCCGTCGGCCGATGTCCGGTGCGAGCAGCCGGCCGCTCATGCGAGCCGGACCTCGCGGTCGAGGGCGTCGGCGACGAAGCGTGCGTCGTGGGTGGCGGCGAGCACGGCGCTCCCCTGCCCGACCAGGTCGTCGAGCGCCACCACGAGCGCCTCGTGGCCGCGGCGGTCCTGGCCCCAGGTCGGCTCGTCGAGGGCGAGGAGCGCTGGCCGGCGCGCGAGCGCGGTCACGAGCGAGAGGCGGCGCTGCTCTCCCCCGGAGAGCCGGTACGGGCTGCGAGGGCCGAACCGCTCCAGCGGGAGCGCGAGCCGGTTCGCCAGCTCGTGGGCGTGCGCGACCTGGGCGGGTGCGAGACCCAGCTCCATCTCCTCGCGAACCGAATCTGCGAGGAACCCGAGCTCGGGGTTCTGGACGACGTAGCCGGCACATCGAGCGATCTCGCGCGCGCGGAGCCTGGCTGGATTTCGGCCGTCGAGCTCGACACGGCCGCGGGACGGACCCAGCAGCCCGAGCGCGAGCCGAAGCAGCGTCGTCTTGCCGCTGCCGTTCCGGCCGACCAGCCCGACCCGCTCACCCGCCCGAACCGCCAGATCGATGCCATGGAGGACGTCGCGGCCCCGTTCGAACCCGAACGAGACGTCCTCGAGGCGCAGCGCCGGCACGCCCGACGCTGCCGCCCCCGGCTCGGGTGGCGCGCCCACTGCCCGCGAAACGATTGGCTGCCCGGGCAGCCAGATCCCCGCAAGCTCGAGCGCCGCCCCGGAGCGCGTGAGCACGTCCGCCGGTGGCCCGACATCGATCGGTCGCCCATCGGCGCCCAGCGCCAGCACGAGGTCCGCGAGCGGCCACGCGAGGTCGGCCCGATGCTCGACGAGGACGATCGTGGTCGACCGCCCTTCGCGCAGCGCATGGAGGAGGTCGGCGATCGCGGCCGCGCCCTCCGGGTCGAGGCTAGCGGTGGGCTCGTCGAGCACGAGCAGACCCGGCGCCATGGCAAGCACGCCCGCGATCGCGACACGCTGCTGCTCGCCGCCAGAAAGTCGCGTCGACCGTCGCGCTTCGAACCCGGCGAGGCCGACCGCGTCGAGCGCCTCGGGCGCGCGTCGCCGCATCGCCTCGAGCGGCCACGCCACATTCTCGAGCCCGAACGCGACGTCGTCGCCGACCCGCTCCATCACCAGCTGGCTCGCCGGGTCCTGGAGGACGATCCCGGCGCCCAGCTCGCGCGTCGTCGAAGCCGAGCTCGCGACGTCGCGCTCGCCGACGTGCAGCGTGCCGTACCACGTTCCCGGGAACTGCCACGGCAGCAGCCCGGCGAGCCCCCGCGCGAGCGTGCTCTTGCCGGATCCGGACGGCCCGACGACCAGCAGGACCTGGCCCGCCGCGAGGTCGAGCTCGATGTCCCGGAAGGCCGGCCGATCGGCTCCGGCGTACGTGAACCCCGCGCCGCTCGCCCGGATGGCGGGTGGCGCGCTGCGCTCGGTCAGGCGCCCGAGCCCTGTGCCCCGAGCCCCTGGAGCACGCCCGCGCGGCGCAACGAGCGCTCGAGCAGCACGGACCCGAGCGCGACGAACACCAGCGCCGAGATCGCCATCAGCACCCCGCGCGCGAGCTGCAGGTCGACCGAGATGTCGGCGTAGTACAGCGCCCAGTCATGGATCCAGGCCGCCGCCGCGGACGCGATCGCGGCAATGGCGAGCACCGGCCATGACCACAGGCGGTAGAGCGTGAAGGCGAACACGAGCTCAGCGGCCGCACCCTGGACGAACCCGGACAGGAGCGTGTCGACGCCCCATTGGCTGCCCAGGATCGCCGACACGCCGGCCGCGACCATCTCGGCGAACAGCGCCGCGCCGGGCTTCCGGACGATCAGCGGCGCGAGCACCGCGGGAACGAGCCACACCGCGTACAGCGAATCGCGCAGCACGGGGAACACGAGGTTCAACGGCTCGAACGCGGACCACGCGAGGCCCCACGCCCAGAACACGACGCCGAACGCGACGCCGATGATCGCGACGACGAGGATGTCGCGGGTCCGCCACATCGGCGACGGCTGCCACGCGGGCGTCGCGGGCGACGCCTGCGACTGCATCTCCATCAACTGAGCACCTCCAGGTACGAAGAACGCCGCCTCCAAGGAAGGAGACGGCGGCGCACATTCGAGCCTGGGCCTGCTTCCTTCGCCGGTACGAGCCGGATCAGGTTCCGCGGGTCTGTGGTCGGGCCACACTCTCAGCGCAGTTGCGCTCCCCGGAGGCGATATTCAATTGCCGCCCATTCTACTCCCGAGGGGCGCCGTTCAAGCCGGCGCGTGCAGCCGGCTTGCGCGCTCGCGGATCCAGCTGATGACCTCGCCCTCGATGCGCGGCCCGTCGGATTCGTTGTGCAGCTCGTGGCGGAGTCCGGGATAGACACGGCGCGTGACGCCCGGCCGGCCCTCGAGCGCCTCGCTGGTCGCCGTCGGCACGATGTTGTCGTCGCCGCCATGGATGACGAGCGTGGGGATCGACAGCCGATCGAGCGCCGCGGCGACGCGCCGCTGCTCGGCGAACGCCGCGTCGGCGAATCGGGCGGTCGACTTGTGCTGGTTCAGCGGGTCGCGGCGGTAGTGCGCCCCGACCGTCGGGTCGCAGCACAGCTGGTTCGGATCGAGCCGGTTGTCGAGCAGCATCCCCGGCGACACGCGCTTCAGCGACGAGACCAGGGCGCGCTGCCACAGCGGGATCCGCGCGCCGATCGCGGGTGCGGAGAGCACGAGCAGGTCCGGGCGGGCCCGCCCGTCCAGCACGTAGCCGAGAGCGATCAGCCCGCCCAGCGAGTGCCCATACAGCACGAGCGGCCGATCCGGGTCGATTGCTCGAACGGCGCTCAGGCGCTCCTCGAGATCGTCGTGGAGCTGCGACCAGCGATCGATCGAGGCGCGGGCACCGCCCGATGCCCCGAAGCCGCGGAGGTCGAACCCGAACGTGTCGATCCCCGCCGCGGACAGCTGCGCGCCCACGTGCTCATAGCGGCCGGTGTGCTCGGCAAGCCCGTGGACGAGCAGGAGCGACGCCCAAGGGCTGGCGGTCGACACCGCCCAGTGCCGGAGCAGCAGCGGCGTGCCGTCGCGCGCGGCGACGTGCTCGATCACCGGTCCCAGTGCGACGTCCATCGCCCGCAGCCTACGACCGGCATGCGGGCCGCGCTGCGCCGTCGCCGGCTCCGCTACGCCGTCGCCGGTCCCGCTACGCTGCCGCCATGACCTGGATCGAGGTCGGAGACCGCGTCTTCACGCGGCGGTATGCGTTCCTGGACCAGCAGATCGGCGTCGTGCTCGACGGCGACGATGTGCTTCTCGTCGATACCCGGTCCGGGCCGGCACACGCGCGCGAGGTCGTCGCCGAGGTTCGCGAGCTGACGCCGAACCCAGTGTCGATCGTGGTCGACACGCACTGGCACTGGGATCACGCGTTCGGGAACCACGCGCTCCGCCCGGCAACGATCTGGGGCCACGTCCGAACGGCCGAACGGCTGCGTGCCGAGGGCGACGCTCGGCTCGCCCAGGTCCGGCGTCACGCAGCGGAGCTGGAGGGCCTTGCCGAGGCGCTCGCCGACGTGGTGATCGATCCTCCGGATCGGACCTTTGCCGAGACCGCAACCGTGATGGTCGGCGATCGCGTCGTCGAGCTCGCGTTCCACGGTCGCGCCCACACCGACGCGGACATCTCTGTCCACGTGCCTGACGCGGGCGTGCTCTTCGCCGGCGACCTCCTCGAGGCCGACGCGTCACCGAGCTTCGGTGACGGCTATCCGCTCGAGTGGCCCGACGCGGTCGAGCGGTTGCTGCCGCTCGCGAACGGCGCGGTGGTGCCGGGCCATGGCTCTGTCGGTGGGCGTGCGTTCGTCGAGGACCAGCTCACCGCGCAGCGAGCCATTGCCGCCCTGGCGCGCCAGATCCACGCCGGCGAGCTGGAGCTCGAGGCCGCCATCGCGGCCGCGCCATTCACCGAGGAGGCGACACGAGAAGCGTTCGAGCGCGGCCTCGCCCAACTCAGGGGCGAGCTCCGCTAGGGCCGGTCAACTGCCCATGCCTTCCGGAGCGGGCCGCGGCCCAGATCCTCCGGGTGGTGTAACGCCCAGCGTTCACTGCAGCGGAAATCCGGTCAATCGTGACCCCGGATCCGCTGATTGGAACGCTGGCCGATCACGGCAGCGGATATGCGCGCCTCAAGACGTGAACATGGGCATCCGCGCTGGCTTCCAAGCCCCAAAACCGCTGTAGTGAACGCTCAGCGTTCCATGGCTGGGCGCGGCGGCTTCCTCGCAAGGCTTCCCTGGCCCAGAGCGTCACGCGGTGGCGGCCGCCATCGACGACTTGGCGATCGAGTTGCCGGTCTCCTTGTCGAAGAGGTGGAGCTTGTCGAGCGGGAGCTTGAGGTCGAGCACGTCGCCCGGCTTCACGCGGTGCTCCGAGCCGATGACCGCAACGATGTCGCCATCGTGGCCGGCCACCGTGCAGTGCAGCAGCTCCTCGTCACCGAGGAACTCCACGACGTCGGCCTTGGCGCGGATCGTGATCGAGTTCGGCACCTCGCCGAGCTCGAAATGCTCCGGCCGGAAGCCGCCAACGAGGCTCGGCGAGCCGTCGGTGCCCTTGAACTTCGCCGGCAGCGGCGAGGAGAAGCCTGCGCCCTTGAGTGCGTCGCCCTCGCGCGTGACGTCGATGAAGTTCATCGACGGGCTGCCGATGAACCCGGCCACGAAGAGCTTCTGCGGGTTGTCGTAGAGCTCCTGCGGCGCGCCCACCTGCTGCAGCTCGCCCTTGTCCATGACCGCGATTCGCGTGCCCATCGTCATCGCCTCGACCTGGTCGTGCGTGACGTACACGGTCGTCGTGCCGAGGCGCTGGTGCAGCCGGGCGATGTTGGCGCGGGTCTCGACGCGCAGCTTCGCATCGAGGTTCGACAGTGGCTCGTCCATGAGGAACACCGCCGGCTCGCGCACGATCGCTCGCCCGAGCGCGACGCGCTGGCGCTGGCCGCCGGACAGCTCGCGCGGCTTCTTCTGCAGGTTCTCCAGGCCGAGCATCTTTGCGGCTTCCTTGACCCGCTCGTCGATCTGGGCCTTCGGGACCTTGCGCAGCTTCAGCCCGAACGCCATGTTGTCGTAGACCGACATGTGGGGGTACAGGGCGTAGCTCTGGAAGACCATCGCGATGTCGCGATCCTTCGGGGCGACGTCGTTGACGACGCGGTCGCCAATCTTGAGGTTGCCCTCGGTGACCTCCTCGAGGCCCGCGATCATCCGCAGGCTGGTGGTCTTCCCGCAGCCCGAGGGGCCGACGAGGACCATGAACTCACCGTCGTGGATGTCGAGGTTGAGATCCTTGACGGCGGCGAAGTCGCCGAAGCGCTTCCAGACGTGTTCGAACGTCACGGTGGCCATGCGCGTCTCCTGCCCGAGGTGGTTGTCATCGCGGGCCCCTGCATCTCGACGCGAGCTGGTCGCGCCGTCGACGGGCCCCATACGTGTCAGCCGGTTCGGGTCGAACTCACTGTAGCGCGATGGTCGGCCGGCGCGCCATGCAATTCGATTGCGGTTGGTCGCGTCAGATCGTGCTGGCGCAGGCGCGGCACTTGGTGGCGCCCAGCGCGTTCGGCTCCATGCAGAACGGGCACGTCTTCACCTCAGCCGGCGGGGCTTCCTTGATGAACATCCGGGAGATCCACCAGACGACGAGGGCGATCACGACGAAGGCGATGATCGAGTTGATGAACAGGCCCCAGCGGATCTCGACCGCGGCGACCGGGTCCCCGGCGGCATTGACCGTCGCGTCCTTCAGGTGGATGACGAGCTGGCTGAAGTCCACCCCACCGAGGAGCAGCCCGACCGGCGGCATGATGATGTCGTTGACCAGCGAGTTGACGACCGTGCCGAGCGCCGTGCCGATGATGACGCCGACGGCGAGGGCCAGGGCGTTCGTCTTCAGCAGGAATGCGCGGAACTCACCAAGCATGGGGAAGCCCCTCTCGTTCCGTTGCCCGCCGCGCCTGGCTGGCGCAGGGCTGAGGAGGCCATCCTAGCCCGCACGCGAACGGCGGGGTAGAATGCCCGCCGCGCCGCTGGCGAGTGGCCAAACGGTAAGGCACCTGATTCTGGATCAGGGGATTGAAGGTTCGAATCCTTCCTCGCCAGCCAACTCCTCCTTGATGAGGCGCGCCGAGAATTCCTCCTGATCTCCCGCCCAACCTATCCGTGGTTGTCAGGGGTGGTTGTCAGGCACTGGGACTCACCTCCTCTTCCTCCGCAGAACAGGAGAGGAGCACGTCCTTGTCGACCCTTATTCGCCCTCCGGCGACACCAGCGCGCCGCGTTCATCCTGCCCGCCGACCGCTCGTCGACGCGGCTCGGGCGTTCCTCGCCGACGGGTCCGCGCGGAACCTTTCCGACCGCACACTCGAGCAATACGAGTGGTCCTTGCGCTCGTTCATTGGGTTCCTCGGCGAGGGGCCCGTGCTGGCCGAGCTGGACGCTGACCGAGCGCGGGCCTGGGTCGAGTCGCTGAAGGGCTCGCGCCGGCCGACCAGCCTGCGCACCGCCCTTCGGCCACTCAAGGTCTTCACCGGCTGGGCCGTCCGCGAGGGTTACCTGCGAGCGGATCCAATCATCACGGTGGCGCTTCCGAGGGCGCCACGGCCGCTGATCGAGCCGCTCCATCCGAACCAAGTCGCTGTCCTCATGGCCGGCGGTCCACCCGTGCTGCGAGCCGCCATCGCCGTCCTGGTGGACACCGGACTGCGGGCGTCGGAACTGTGTGGGCTGGCGGTGAGCGACGTACGCCAGGGCTACCTGTTTGTGCGCGGCAAGGGCGGGTATGAGCGACTGGCACCCTTCGGCTCCGCCTGCGCCGAAGAGCTACGCCGGTACGTCGTCCGCACTCGCGGCGAGCCGCACCACGACGAAGACCCGCTGTTCCTGTTGCCATCGGGCGCGGCGTTGTCGTCGCACAGGCTCGGCGAATTGATGCGCAGGGCTGGTCATGCCGCTGGGATCCGCGGTGTCCGCGTCAGCCCGCACACGCTCCGCCACACCTTCGCGATCGAGTTCCTGCGCAATGGCGGCGGGGAGCTCGCGCTGCAGAAAGCCCTGGGCCACAAAAGCCTCGACATGGTCAGGCTGTATGCGGAGCTCTCAGGCGCCGATGTCGCCGCCGCCCACCGCGCCGCCAGCCCACTCGACCGTTGGACCGGTTCCGGCATCAGCCGAGCGGCAGCCGTCCGACCCGGTGCTCGAGCCGGTCGAGCGGCGAGAGTTGGGTTTGGTGGGCGATAAGGAGCTGGGTGAGGGTCGGCTTGATGTAGTGGCCCGACTTCACGTCGATCGGATTGGGCTGCCAGCCGAAGACGGTGTCGAGGTGCCCGGACGAGGCGCCGTAGGCGTCCTGCCAGGACGAAGCAGAACGGCGGAGCCGCTGGGGGCTGAGGTCCACACCAGCCCGGTCGCCCAACGCCGCGAGCCGCTCGCCGATGCGCTCGCCCGACAAAGCCGTGCCGTCGCGCGACGGGAACAATGGCCCCGAGGCGCGGCGGCCGACCAGGTCACGCAACGCCCCTTCGGCTCTGACCCCAAGCGGCAGAGTGCGCGGTTTCCCGCCCTTCGCGGGATACCGAACGTCCACGACCCAGCCCAGCGGTTGGCCCGCGCGCTCGGCCAGGCGAAAATCCGCCACGTCCATCGGCGCGAACTCGCTTCGGCGCGGCCCGTCTTCGAACCCGAGCACGAAGAGGCCGCGATCGACCACGTCGCGAAAGGTGGAGCCGCCAAGCGAGTCCAGGACCGCGATCACCTCGTCGTCCTCGAGTCCATCGACCGTCCGGTCCTCCCGCCTCGTTCGCTTCGGTCCTTTGAACCCGGCGAGCGGGTTTGCGGGCAGTCCGGCGATTGCAGCGGCGTGGCCGGCAAAGGCCCGCAGTTGCGCGACGTGATGTCCGGTGGTGTCGGTCGCCCACCCGCTTCCGCTTCCCTCCGCGCGCCGAATCGAATCGGCGAGATAGCTGTCGGCATGCTCCACGGTCAAATCGCCGAGCGTCGCAACGCAACCCGACCGTTCGGCCCGCCAGGCTCGGAACAGCCGCGACTCCTCCAGGTACTCAGCTCGCGTCCGCCGCCGCCGGCCGGCGACGATGAGGCACGAACTCCCCGGCAACGTCCCAGGCCTCCTGCCGCGCGAGGCGGGTTGCGTCTGGATCCTGAACCACGCCCCAGCCGCCGATCAGAAGTTCGGAGGCTGCCAACTTCAGCGCTCGGTCCGACTCGACGTCCAACGGGACCTCCAGCCGCTCCGATGGCCGCATCGCTGCCACCACGGCAATTCGGCCCGTGGGTGTCTTTGCGTTTCCCCAATTGCCAAGGCGCCTGCGGTCGCATTCACCGCCCGCTTAGCGTCCACGGCTGGTTCCCGTTCCCGCTGGAGAAGCCGCTCGAGCTCCGCCCGACTGGGAGGCACTGTCTAGTCTCCGACGCGCACGAGGAGGCTCTTCGCGCGATGGATAACGATCCGGCGTGTGGACGGGGCAGTCACGACGACAACGTAGGCCGTCCCGTCCGAGCGCTTCACCACATGCGTCGATAGATCCGGAACTGGCTCGAGCATGCTTCTGACTTGGCCAACCACGGCACCTTGAGGGTCCTTCATCTGGACGCCCGGCCGCCTCGCCGGCTTCTTTGTTGTGGCGTCCTCCTCTACCCCGAGAATCACGGTCCCGCCATCCGTGTTCGCCATAGCGGCGATGGTTTCAGAGATATCGCTGGGGAGGTCCTTCTTGTAGTCGAGAACGGCACCCTCGGACACCCCGAGTTCGAGGAAGGCGTCAAGGGCACTCTCATCGGCCTCAAGCAGCTCAATGAACGCAGGACCGGTTGGGCGCGAGCCGGACATTGTCAATGCCCGACGCCGTCTGTCGGTTGATCAGGCGATTGTCTTGGGACCGCCGACGACAGGTGCGCCTCGAGGCATTCGAGGCGCGAACTGAATCTCCTCCATGACGCTGTCGGTGATCTTCATTGCCCACCCGGCACTCGGCGCAACTTGAATTGCTCCGGCTCCGGGCGCGCTCGCGTCCTCGATGCGGTCGAGTTCCTTTCGGAGACGCGAGCCAGCTGAGCGGCGCGGGCGAACATCAGCACAAAGCCGAAATGGCGGGCAGAGAGCAGTGCGGCCCGCAAAGTCGTCAAACTCGTCACGCGGGCAAAGACCCGATCGTGACGCCTAACGGTCCTCTCGGCGTACCGCGATCGATACCTTCGCCGCGGATTCGACGCAGAGACGCTGGTTGTCGACGCGATGTGGCGAGATAGCCATCGATCTCACGAGGGCGACGACACCGACTGCACCAGGCCGAAATGCACTTGGCGTCAGGTCCGGACCAACCATGTTCGCCTTGCTGTCGTGGGATGCAATCAAGGATATCCGGTGGGGCAGATGGATGGGCTCACGCGGCGGTCATCGCTCCCGTCTGGGTGACCATCTGTGATGCAAGTTGGGCGCTCGATACCAATTCCACCTGGAACAGCGACGGCTAGACCATCGCGCATCCGAACCTACCTATCCACGAGGCCTCGGTTCGCGCCTGAGGCTAGTGACGAGGTCGCGGCTTGAGCGGCGTCGTCACCACTGGGCGCCCGCGGCTTACCGCGGCCGATTGCCAACGTCAGCAGAAGGATCGCAGCGAACGGCATCACAATTAGGCCGACGCTAAATAGGAACAGGACCGAGAACAGAGCCGCGAGCGCCGCCCCCGCCCATGCGAGTGCGTCCGAGTGCTTGACGATCCCGAACCAGACCAGCACTCCAGCGCCTACGAGCACCAACCCGGCGAGGTTTGGCTCGCGGGACGACGTGGCCGCTCCATCCGGCGTGACGATAGAGAGAATGGGGCCCACGACCGCCAGGTAGAGGCCGTAGACCCCGATCGCCGCCGAGGCGACCAACGCCGGAATGTCAAAACGACGAAATTGGAGTGGCATCGTATGCCCCCTAAGGACATCCCGAGAGAATCTGCATTTCGGGGCCAAGAACAATGTTGCCGTCCCACGAATTCGTACAAACCGATTGCCCGCCTGGATACGCGGTCACCTTGGCGAAGAGCCTGTGGAAATACCCGTCGGGGTTCGACAAGTTGCATGGAAAGTTCGCGGGCGGGTTGCAGTGGTAATTGCCACGATCCTGATACCAGACAGAGGTTGATGACTGAGAGAGGCTCTGCGACACGACGACGCATTGATCGACAACCCAAGCCCAACCCGCCTCATTCTGTCCTGCGCAGCCGCTTCCAGCCGTCGACGTGCCCCAGACATACGAGTCATTGAAGCAGTACGCGAGCGAAGCCCAGAGATACGTCAACTTGTCGAACGCTGCTCCGCCGCCACCATAGGTGAAGAAGAGTTGCTTACCGGTTTTGCACGAAGTAGCGGGGGCAAGACTCCCTTGTGGGGTGGATGTGGAGGCTGTGTCTTGAGCCGATAGCTCTTCCGCAAGCGCCGCGTATTCGGTTGGGCCGTCACGGAGCGTGCCTTTCCACGACCTCGAAACCGTCACCGAGCAGTCGCCGCCGACGCTCAACGCGAGCCAGCCCCCGATGCCTGCGTCATAGGGGCGGAACCTGCAAAGGAACAGGCATTCTCGCCATTGAGGACGCCTCGAGCCACAACCTGGCCCGGGCTCAGTGCACCGGTCGGAGGGGGTCCGCCAGCCACGACCGGCGTCGTGGTGAGAAGGCTCGCACTGGCAAGAGCGCCAAGGAACCATCCCAACCGTGGAATTCTCCGATGAGCCATCGCGCCACCTCTTCGGATTCCGCAACGTGCCCGGACAGGAGCATAGGCTTCGCTGAGACAAAGTCAATGTTCGTTTCCCCGAGGCCCGGCCGATGCCGCGCCGATTTGGTCGTGACCGCGGGCGGGGTGGACCGAGTGAGTTCGATTCAATCGTTGGGCGCGGGGTAGCGAGTGACATCTCGTCCCATACCGCATCAGATCGAGGCTGGCCGTTGCGGCTTCTACAAACTGACCGTGGACCATGTCGTGGGCTCGCGGGAGACCTCGCTCGGACCCGGAAGCCGTCAACCGAAGGCGAGGTCGCGGGCATGGGGCTGACTAGGTCGCTCGACAACACCCGGCGGGCCTTCCGACGGTCCAGCCTCGACCCCGGCGAACGGTGGGACGCGGATCGCTGCGGGAAGGTCGTGCCGAGGTCACAGCCAACCTTCGTGCGATCACACCAGGAGGCGAACGCGGCGTACGCATGCGCGTCATGTTCGATCTGGACTTGCCCGACAGAGTCTTGAAGCAGGCGATGGCCGACGAAGCGCTGATCACGCCCACCTTGCGCGAGACCCTCGAGGGGAGTCCCGGGAGGCGTGACTGTTCGGCTATGCGGAGCTCAAGAGGCCGCGGTGTGCCCTTGCATCGCGAGGAAGCGTGGGAATCGCGACGATCAGCATGTTGCAGTGACGCACACGACATAGTCGTCGATGTAGCCGGAAGCCTGATAGTACGACTGGCGACCCCAGTTCCACGGCGTATACCAGCCGCTCGACGCCTCGACGGCAGGATTTGAGTTGCCGGTCTTTGAATGTACATGTGTGCCGAGCATCAATACCGTCCCCGCGATTGGATCGTCGATTCGGAAGATTGGTCCACCGCTGTCACCAGGAATAAGATTGTATCCATAGACTTTCGTATCTTGAATGAGATAGTTCACGGTTGAACCCCATGCAGGCGTCGCAGTGCTGACTTTCGTTTCGTCTATATCATTCACGATCGTGCAGTAGTAATCATTACTGAATGCGCCGTAAGCGCAGGCTTGGCTGCCCTGGGTTTGGTAAGAGTCGTATACAACGCCGGTCACAAGCGAAAGAGACCCGCCGTTCCGATCGGTGTAGATCTTATTTATCGTTGAGTTCGTGTACACAGACTCCGATGGATCAATTTCGATCAATCCAACGTCGCCGTAGCTCATGTCGTGAAAGCCATGGTACCGCGCGTGGCCGAAGGTATCGTGGGTCCCTGACGTCGTGTCGTGGTACCAGGCGTCGCCGAACGGCGTCGTCGTCTGGACCCAAAGGCAGTGCCCGGCCGTCAAGACCGCAAGCGAGTCGTCGAGCGTGCGTCGGACGATGAACCCAGATGTGCACGCGTAGTTTGACCCGGCCGGCCCGACGATCCTGATACCACCCTTTATCTGTCGGCACCCACTCAACGGGCAGGAATCTGCCTCGGCCGCCACATTGTTCCTAAACTCAATCGCCTGCCCAAATTCCTTCGAGATAACGCCGGCGCTCTGGTCATCGAGCCCGTCGATCTCTACGACCACATGGTTCGTCACTAGGTCGAGTCCCACACCCGTCACATAGATTCCCGACTCCTTTAGTCGAGGGTAGGCATCAACGATCGATTCCTTTACGTTCTCGAGAGACGCGAGTGTTTGGCCTACCCGCTCGACGCGAAACTCGGTCCCCCCGGGCAGGATCCGGGAGATGGCCTCGGACATGGCGTCGATGTCTTCTGTGAATAAGAATACGGGCGTTCCTCGCGCTAGTTGATCGATGTAGTAGCCACCCCAAGTGGCTTGCTCTGCCCCAAAGTCTGCTGCGGGCTCAGCGGCGCGTTCCACCTTCGCTCGCCTTCCCAATTCGAGGCGCTCCTCCATTGAGAGCGGGACGCCGTAGGGATCGCGGTCGTATTCCGACGAGGACGCAGCGAGTGCGATCGTGGCCTCGCGAGCATCAAGTCCGAATGTCAGCCGAAACTCGCGCGCTCGATCCTCTGGAGTCTGGGGATCGTCTTTCTCTGCCTTTACCTGCGCGGCTGATCCCGAGGCAGGTGCGGCCAAAGCCGGCGAGAACCCAACCATCAACGAGACAAGCAGCAGTCCGAAGATCGAGGCCGGCTTCATCGCACGCATTCCGACTCCCTCGCGAGCAGACTTTGTGAATAGGATCGCCCTCTCGGGTGCAGTATGTGGACGTGGCAGCGCAGAATTCCAGCTTCGCGACAACGCGCCGATCCGCGTCGGCGCGCTGTCGCCGGGCGATTCATGTTGTCGTTTTCGCATGCGTGCTTGTGGCCGGGTGTGACGTACCTCGCGCCACCAACAGCCTGCCGCCGACCCCGCCACCGAGGACGTTCACGCAGCAGGACGTCCAATCTTGGATTCGGTTCCGAGTCGTCTATGGACTTCGCGCCGACGCCGCGTACGTGCTCACGGTCGCCGCGGACCCTGCGGCGTCGTTCGATCCCTATCATGTGCCCCTCTTGCCAAACGAGCTCGCAGCGGTCGCGAAATCCGATGCTTCGGCCGATTCTCTCCTACCTGTCGTGCGCGACTACGCCGACGACTTCCCGGGCTTTGCGGGCGCGTGGCTCGACTCGCCACGCGTCGCGGTCGCATTCACAGATGCGACACCCGAGCGCCTAGTTGAGATCCATGCGCTCTTTGGCGACCACGTCCTGGTACGGGTCGCAGAGTTCGATCTCACAACGCTGCAGGACCACGTTCGGACGATACGCGCCGATAGCACATGGTTCGTGACGGCTGGGACCAAACTGATTGATGCCAGCGCGGACGTCGCGCAGAACAGGGTTCAGGTCCACGTCCCGTACCCAGACCCGGCGGCAGAGGCATCGGTACGAGCGCATTTCGGCGATAGCGGCTGGATGGTGTTCGCGTACGACGGCCCAGCTCCTTGGACGGGTCCGTTGGGCGGACTGCACGTGACCATCCGCGACGAGGCCGGCGCGCCCGTAGCGGCGCAATGCCTGCTCGCCACGAACGACCCGCGAGTCCAGGACGAGACGACCGTGTACTCGGAGGGCGGCGAGTGCTTCTTCGACGACCTGCCTGCGGTCGCATGGACGCTCCGGATCGATTACGACCTGGACGGTAATCGCAAGACCATCAACCGGGAATACACCATCCCGGCCAACGAGGTTACGCAGGATGTCGTGACGGCAGTGACGTGAACACGACGTCGATTGGCCTCGCACCCAGCCCGTCAGGCCCTCAACGAAATTTCGTTGTCCTGCTCCGCGCCTCATCCGATCGTGAATGCCCTCCGACTCGCAGCGAAGTGGGCGAGAGACCGAACACGCAACCCAGAGCGTTCAGGTCCGCAGATGGGACGCGCCCACCGCCCAAGCACCACACGCAGCGATCTGCCCGGGCTATGTCCGCGAGGATGAACGCGGTGGCCCGATCCACGATCGTGACGCCGCGAAAAGGTCCTCCGCCTTACACGAGTCCGACGGCGGCCACCCGGGCGCGCGCAACCGTGGGATTCGGGATTCACGGCAATCGGAGGTCGAGCCAAGCCCGGCCACGATCGTCTGTTGAGAACGGCGCGATGGCGGTTGATCATTGTTCGAGAGCTGGACTTAGTCGGGGTCGGCGGAGTCGCATTCGGCACCGCGGGCGCGCGTTGGTCTGCGAAGCGGCCACGTCATCCCAACCGTTGTCGTTGCCACCATTGCTACCTGGGCGGTAGCCACCGCCGTTGGCTGGACTTCTGCGACCCTGCGATTGAGTACAGCCGTGGACGTCGGCGGCGGCACAGGTTCGGTGCTCGCAGCACATGCCGTTGACCGCCAAGCCATGCCTATACGCTCGCCGAAGCGGCCGCTGAGGCCGAGCGTCGCGGGATCCCGTTTGAGCAGCTCTTCCGCGTCGTGGAGCTCGGCGTGCCGTTCGACGACCTTTGGATCGTTGCGGCTCGAGATGCAATGCTCCCTCTCTTGGTCGCTGCAGCCCCCGTCTCGTTGCCTTCGCCCGAGTGACCAACCGCCGCCCATTCAACTGATGCGGTGCGGGGCCTTCGGTGGTCGCAATACCAACTTGCTATTGCAGGACGCTTCGACTACCTTCCAGTTCGAGCCCATCCACTGACTGACGATCGGATCGCTCTGGCAACGTCCCCGGATTGGCTGCAGCAGGTTTGAGGAACGCGAGAAGAGGAGCAAAGCACCCGACCTGATTCTGGATCAGGGGATTGAAGGTTCGAATCCTTCCTCGCCAGCCAACCCCCAAGGCGCGTGTGCCATTCTTGGCGGCGTGATTCACGCGAGCGGCGTGCAGGTGTCGCTGGTCCAGCTCAACACCGCAGTCGGCGAATCGACATACCTGCCGTACTCGGTCGCGCTGCTGCAGGCCTACACCCAACGACACGCGCAACGGCCCGAGCGGTACGCCTTCGGACTGCCGATGGTGCATTGCCCGGACGTCCGGCTCGGAGCCGAGGCGCTCGCCGGCGCGGACATCGTCGGCTTCAGCACGTACGTGTGGAATGCCAACCGCCACCGCGCCATCGCGCGCGAGCTCCGCGCTCGCAACGAGCACGCGCTGATCGTGTTCGGCGGGCCACACGTGCCCGACCACCCCGAGCAGTTCCTCCAGGACAATCCCTTCATCGACGTCGTGTGCCACGGTGAGGGCGAGCCGACGTTCATGGACATCCTCGAGCGGTACCCGCACCGCGACTGGGGCGACGTGCCCGGCGTCAGCTTCCTCGACGCTGCTGGCCGGTGCGTGACGGTGCCGAAGCGACCTCGGATCCAGGACCTGTCCACCGTGCCGTCGCCATTTCTCGATGGCGTCTTCGTCCCCTTGATGGCGGCGCATCCCCAAATCTCCTGGCGAACGGTGTGGGAGACGAACCGCGGCTGTCCGTTCCAGTGCACGTTCTGCGACTGGGGCTCTGCAACGGCCGCTCGGCTCAACCAGTTCGACCTTGGCCGGATCCACGATGAGGCCGAATGGATCGCCGCCCACGGGATCGACTACCTGTTCATCGCCGATGCCAACTTCGGGATCCTGCCACGCGATGTCGAGATCGCCGATGCCATCGTGGCGGCGGCCGCGCGCCATGGAGCGCCGCGACAGGTGCTCGTCCAGCAGACCAAGAACGCGACCGAACGCGCATACCTGACGATGAAGAAGATCGCCGACGCCGGCCTGGCGGCCGAGCTGAACATCTCGATGCAGACGACCACGCCGGAGGTGCTGACCGCGATCAAGCGCCAGAACATCTCGCTCGTCACGTACGCGGAGCTGCAGCGCCGGTTCGTGCGCGATGGCATTCCGACCTTCGTCGATGTGATCGTCGGGCTGCCCGCAGAGACACCGGCCTCGTTCCGCGAGAGCATCTCGAACATCGTCGCCGGCGGACAACACCATCGGGTGCAGTTCCACAACCTGTCCGTCCTGCCCAATGCCGAGATGGGCGACCCTGCGTACCAGCGCCGCTATGGGATGAAGATGGTCACGACACGGATCATCAACAACCATGCTCCTGCCGAGCCGCCGGCCGACGGCATCTACGAGACGCAGGAACTCGTCGTGGCCGCCGGGTCGTACAGCGAGGCCGACTGGCGCGACATGCGCTCCTTCGCCTGGCTGACGCTCACCTTCCACATGCACCGACTGCTCACGGTGGCCACGACGCTCACCTGGAAGCTGTCCGGACTCCCCTTCTCACGGGTCATCGATGCCTTGATGCTTGCCGACCCGGCGCGCTACCCCACGCTTGGCGAGATGCGGGCCTTCTGCGAGGACTTCAGCCTGCGCATGCAGCAGGGCGGCGACGAATACGTCCACGCCCGGGAATGGCTCGATCAGTACTGGACCGTCGACGAGTACCTGCTCATCAAGCTCTGCCTCGGGGGCCGGCTGGACGACCTGTACGCCGAGGCGTTCGAGGTCCTGGCGGCGCTGCTGCCGCCCGACACGGACGCCATCGACCCTCGGCTCGCACTCGCCGACGCGCTCCGTCTGAACCAGGCACGGTTGCGCCTGCCGGGAATCGACGGCAGCACCGTCGTGCGCGCCGACCATGACGTCAACGCCTTCTACGAGGACGTCCTCGCCGGCCGAGACGCCGAGCTCCATCGGCGGAAGCTCACCTACGAAGTCCAGCGTGGGCACGCGGTGGCGGTGGACACGTGGCTGCGCGACCTCGTCCGCGACCGCGCCGAGAGCAAGCTCGCCGCCGTGACGTCGGTCCGGGAGGGCTGGGCCTGAACCCAGGCGGCGACTACGGCGTCGTGTTCTGCGGTGGAGGGCCGGCAGCCACCGGCATCCTCGTCTGCGCGTCGGAGCAAGGTCGACTGGATGCCTTGCTCGGTCGGCGCATCTGCATGATCGAACAGAGCTCGGTCATCGGCCCCGGTGCCATCGCCAACTACCCGATCTCGGCGAACACTCGCGGCGCCACGTTCCTTGCCTGGCTGGACAGGGCCGAGCCACGCGACGCGTTCGACGCGGCCCGGAACGCCGGCTCGACGCGCGAACTTGCCCGGTTCGCGACGGTTTTTCCGCGGCTGCCGCTGGTCGGTGAGCACCTGGCCAGCCTCGGGGCGGCCGTGCGCGCCCGGGTCGAATCGGTCCCGGGGTGCTCGGTGGTCACCGAGCACGCAGTCCGGGAGATCACCCTGCTTGACTCGGGCGGGGCAGCCGTCACGTTCGAGCCCGTTCACGGCGGAGCGGGGATCACGGTCACCGCCGACCACGTCGTGATCGCGATGGGCGCCAGGCCCAAGGCGACTCTCGGGCAGCTGGTGCTGCTGCCGGGCCTCGACCTGCGCCCGTACGAGCACAAGCTGTGTCACGCGAACAGCCTCCTCGACCGGCGCGTCGGCTTGCCCCCTCGCCTGCGTCAGGCGATTGCCCGGACGCGGGAGGTGGTGGTGATCGGCGGCTCGCACAGCGCGTGGTCGGCGGCGTGGGCGGCGATCCATGATCGAGCCCTGCGCGATGGCCATGGCCGTCCGCCGCGGGTGACGGTGCTGCACCGCAGCCGCCTTCGGTTCTTCTTCTGGAGCGTGGCGCGGGCGCGAGCAGCCGGGTATGCCTTCGACGAGACCTCGGACGTCTGCCCGCAGACCGGCGCGGTCAACCGCCACGGCGGCTTGCGCGCCGATGCCCACGGGCTCGCCTGGGCAGCGACGCACGACCGCCGGGCGGACGGCCCCGTGCGGGCGATCCGCCTCATCGACGAGGAGGGCGCGCGCGCGACCGCAGCCGAAGCGCTCGACCGAGCGGGCGCCGTGATCGCCGCGGTGGGGTACGAGGCAAAGCTCCCATCCATCACGTGGGCTGACCACCATCCGATCCGCCTCGCAACCACCTCGAGTGGACTCCAGGTGACCGAGCGGGCCACGGTGATGACGGCCGAGGGAACCGAGCTCCCGCAGCTCCTGGCGTTCGGCCTTGGCGCCGGTCAGCAGGCGAGCGGAATCCTGGCGGGCGAGCCGTCCTACAAGGGTCGACTTGATGCCGTGCGCCTGTATCAGAACGAGGTCGGCGGCATCGTGCTGGACTCGCTGCTCGGCTCGGCTCGCTCGTAGTCCCGAGGCAGCGTGGCGGGATCTGCCATCGCCGCGTAGAGGCGGCGGGCCAGCAGGGTCACCGTGCCCTCGGCAACGTCACCGTTGCTCCGCAACAGCTCCAGGAACTCGTCGGCGCGGATCGCCAGCACCTCGACCTCGCCATGGGCACGCATCGACGCGGTGCGCGGGGATCGTGTGATCGCCCCGAGCTCGCCGACCGGCTCGCCAGCGACGCACGTCCGCAGATGCCGTTCGTCGATGCCCTGCAGCACGTGCACCTCGCCGGATTTGATCACGTACAGCTCGTTGCCGATGTCGCCCTCGCGGGTGAGGTAGTCGCCGTCGCCGACCTTCCGCTCGATGGCGATTCGGGCGACCTCGCGCAGCTGTGCATCGTCGAGGGCTTCGAAGACCGACACGTGGCGCAGATGTTCCATGCGGTCACGAAGCCGGCCCTCGGGAAGCGCGAGGAGGTTGGCAAAGAGCCGGAATGCACCAGGCACCCCGGCCGCGACCTGACGGAAGAGGGTGTAGCCGCAGTAGACGTACGCACCGCGCCCGTACGGCGCGACCAGCAACCCACCCGATTTCGGGGACTCGTCGGCATCGCAACACGCCAGGAGCGGCTCGTAGGCAGGGTCCCACGCGCCGAAGAAGTACATGCCCCGGTCCCGGACCCACCCGTCGAAGTCCCCGGCCACGATGCGGTTCGGGAACCGAAGGAGGTAGTGGTCGGGGTTCACCAGCTGGACGGGCGCATCCTGTTGCGTGACGCGGTCATGTGGTTCGGCGTACGAGAACGGATACGGCGTCGCGTCCATGCTCGCGTATCGGTAGCCCTGGTACTGCACGACCAGGGTGCCACCCCCACGCACGTAGTCGAGCAGGCGGCTGCTCGACCTGCGGAGCCCGTCGCGGGACATGAACGCGTTCGGGCCGATGCAGATCGTGTCGTACCTGCGCAGCTCGGACTGCACGAGTGCGTCGTCGCTGAGGAGCTCGACCGACAATCCGAGTCCGGACAGGACGCGCGGCACCTCGTCACCGACGCCGCTGACGTAGCCGTACGTGTGCGAGTCGTACACGGCGACATCGATCAGGTCGACAACCACGGCCGACGGTTCGGCGACGACTTCGCGGCGAACGTAGGTGTCCTCGTCCGGCACGGAGTCCGGGCCGTTGGGACCTTGCATGACGGTGGTGATCGAGGACTCGTACAACCGGTCACCACAGCGCATGCCCAGGGAGATGTTCCGTGCACCCGCGGCTTCACCTGGCGGAACCGTGAGCACCACCTCGACCGTGTCCGAGTCGCCCTCCCTGCGCAGCCGAACCGGCGTGCGCGACGGGCTCGCCGTCCACCCTTCGGGTACCGAGACCTCGAGCACCCCCTCGATCGGCGAGGCCGCATGGTCATGCCCGACCACGCTGACGACCAGGTTGATGTGTTGCGACCCGCCGTCCGAGCGCAGGAAGTAGCGATCGAGCAGCGGGCGGCACGAGATCGGCGGCAGAATCGCGCTTGCGAGCCGGCGGTAGCCGCCGGCGAACGCTTCTTCGAAGAGCGCCGGTGCCGAGAGACGGAGCGTTCGGCCGGCAACGGGAACGACACACGTCACGCTGATCGGCGGCTCGTCGAACGGCGCTCCGACCGCGAGATCTTCGGGCCAGACATACGAATACTCGCCGGCGGGGTGTCGAAGCCAGTACGGGCAGGACAGGGCGGCGTCAGGAGGGATCGAGACGTCGAACAGGGCTGCGTGCGCGTCGACGGCGTCGCCGGCGGCGTCGCCGGCGTCGACTCGGTGGACGCCGGCGTCGGCGACCGTCACGACGGGCTCGAACTCAACTTCTCCCGCGGCACCTGACTCGAAACCCAGCAGCCGGGTCGACAGCCGCATCGACCCGCCGGGGGTGACGTCCGCGCGATCGACGGATGCCACGAGCCGCAGGCCGAGGCATCGGCCTGCGGCGACCTCGGCGGCGCGGCGCTTGCGCCCGATGTACCGGGCCAGGCTCGCGCGCGCGGCCTCGTCCGGCACGAGCTCGCCAAGGCGTCCCTCGAGATCAGCGAGCGACGCCATGAGGTCCAGGAGCGCAGGGCCTGCGCGCTGCGTCTCGTCCAGCCGGAAGTGTTTGGTCGCCAGGTCCGCATGGCCTTGCGCGACCTCGAGCGCACGTCGCAGGTCGCCCGAACCACCACCGGGATGATCGGCGAGGCTGGTGAGGCCGCGGTCGACGCCCGCGAAGATCGGCTCGGCCACGTCCGGCCCCGATCCCGGGGCGACGTCATCCAGGCGCAGGTAGATGAAGTGGTCGCCGGGGACGGGGACGCTCGTCGTTCCCTGGGTCAGGTGCTGGTTGAGCGCGATCGCTCCGATCTCCGCGTAGGTCACGTGCGCGATCGGGTCCGCGGTGCCGGCATTGAGCCGGAGGATCCCGGGCACCTCGAGCTCGGGGCGCCGGACGCCCAGCTTGACCTTCTCGCCGGGTGCCCAATCGCTTCGCATGCCGACATAGAGCTTGCGGGCTTGCCAGGCCGCCAGGCCGACCCGCCCAAGCTCGGCGAACCGAGCAGGGTCACCGGCCGCCACGAATGCCTCGTGCACGGCGATCCCGACCGCGGTGTGATGACCATGGCCGTCGCTGGGATCGCCGCGCCAGGCACTGATCACGATCTGCGGTTGCGCGGCGCGGATCGCACGGACGATCTCCCCGACGAGGCGGTCCCTGCCCCACTTCTCGAGCGCCTCGGTGCCGCTCTTGCTGTAGTCGTAGTCGTAGAACGGACCGAACCACGACTCGCCGCCGTCGATGGTGCGCGCCTGCATGGATTCCCAGGTGCGCGACACCCCGAGCTCCGAACCGGAGTACGACGTCATGCGGTTCTGGCCACCTTCGCCGCGCGTGGCCGACCAGCAGACGACGCGCGCGGAGTCCCCCTGCGCGAGCATCGCGATCAGCGCGCTGTCCTCATCGTCCGGGTGCGCTCCCACGTACAGGATGTCCGCAGCCCTGCCGAGGCTGCGGACGAGGCGGAAGAGGCTCGTGGCGCTCCTGCCGAGATCGTCAGCCACGGTCGCGGATCCGGATCACCTGGTGGTCGAACACGTCCAGCGACAGGCTCGAGAGCGCGCGGGCCGTGGGCATGCACGCAGCACCGATCACCCGTTCCTGCGGTGCACCGTCGGGCGCCAGGAAGGCGTGCAACCACCGCTGGTCGGTGTTCGCGAACGCGTGCGGCCCGAGCGCGGCGGTGTCGCGGAACACGTCCTCGACGGACAGGCCGCGCGCATCCAGCTCGCGCTCGGCACGTGCGTTGACCAGCGTGACGCTCTTTCGCGGGTAGATGACCGGCATCGGCAGGCCAAAGCGCGCGTAGACCGGCGCGAGCTGCGCGAAGTAGGAGATCTCGCTCGGCCCTCCGACGTACGCAGCGGTCGGGAAGAGCGCGTCCTGGTAGATCGGGCGCAGCACGACGTTCGGGCTGAACTCGCGTGGCGTGGCTTCGAAGGTCGCCCGTGCCGCGCTCCAGGCGACGGGCGCGGTGCCGAACGACATCTGGCAGCCCAGCTCCGAGGCGCGCAGGCGGAACCGGGCCGTCTCGCCGTGGAACAGTCCGAGCCGGTCCGCGCGCAGCGCAACCTGGGGTGGATAGCCCTGCCCCTCGAGCCACTCGGTGGGCGTTCGGGCTGCGGTCGCACTCGGTGCCGGGTAGTCCAGCTCGGCGGCCAGTCGAGGCATCCCGAGCTCGCGCAGCCGGCCGTCGCTGGGATCGACCACGACGAGGCCGTCGTCGGCGAACGCCGCCGCGAGAAAACGCCCGAAGCAGTCGGAGAGCCGCTCCCCGGCTCGAAAGGTCTCGGCGGCAAGCGTCACGCGCGGCGACGTGCTCACCCGGGAAAGCAGGTCGAGGGCCGTCTCGATGCCCTGGTCGAGCCGGACCAGGCTCAGCGGCTCGGTGCTGCGGGTCCGACCGTGCTCCCAGGTGATCGGCGCGACGGTGCCATCGGCGGTCACGGCCTGGACATGGTCAACGGCGTCGAGCGAGTGGTCGTCGTTGGCGATCCAGAACACCGGCACGTGCGGCCGACCGGTCGTGGCCTCGAGTCGCCGTGCCAGCAGAACGGCGGTCGCCGCCTTGTACAGGTTGTACAAGGGCCCTCCGAAGAGCGCCGGTTGCTGCCCGGTGAGCACCGCGACCGCGTCTGGATCCCGCAACCGCTCGATGTTGCGCGCAGCGCTGTCGCTGCCACCGAACGTCGCGTGCTGGTCCTGCAGCACGTCGGCCACCGCGCCGCGCGGCAGGTCGCGTGCCGCGGCGGCGGCGCCTGCCCGCTCGAACGAGGAAGGGTCGCGGAAGTCGTGTCGGAACAAGGATCCGACGTGCTCGAACCTGTCGACGTAGTCGATGAAGAGCGGCGGCGCCGACGGCACCAGCGCGGTCCGTACCGTCCGTTTGGCCTGGCCGCGCGGCGATCCGGCGATCGCCTGGACGTAGAGCTCGACGAAGCCCCGCTCGTTGGGACCGAACGCGTCGATGTGCGTGATCTCGAATCCGTTCGCGCGCAGCGCCGCCAGGAGCTCCGGGCCGTGCCAGTGGTGCGTGGGCTTCTCCGGAATGCCCGCAGGGCGCAGCTTCTTGACGACGTAGTGGGTGTTCTCCTCGCGCAGCGTGTGCACGGTGAGGCCAAGGAGCACGCTGGCCCCGGGACGCGCGATCCGCGCGATCTCGCGCAACGCCTGCAACCCGTCGGGCCGATAGCCCTCCATGTCCTGCAGGACGAACAGGCACAGCACCACGTCCGCGCAGCCATCCGGCAGCGGCAGCGCCCGAATATCACCGACGACGGCGTTCGTTCGCGCGCGGTCGGCGTGCCGTTCGTTGAAACGCTCGACCGCCGCTTCCACGACATCCACGCCGACGTAGGAGCGCCACTCGCCATCCTGCACGCACCCTGCCGCGAGCTCGGCAATCGAGCCGTTCCAGCACCCGATGTCGACGACGTCGCCGTACGGCGCCAGCGGCGCCAGGAATCCGGACACGATCTCCGGATGGCCGCACCGAACGGTGTCCAGCGCATCCCACAGCCCGGCCGCGGCGGCGAGGCTGTTGCTGGCCTTCGCGGTCGACACGCTCCCTGCCGCGAGCGCGGGCGTTGGCGAAGGCGATCGGTTACTCAGCACGGTGCGTCAATATCGCACAGCCTCGCCTGCTCGCATCGTGGATGCGGTAACTTCCGGCCGTGGGTGTCGCCATGCTCAGCCATGCGGGTCCGGGCGGGAGCTCGCACGTCGCTCGCGATCTGGCTGCGGCACTGGAGCGGCGCGGGCACGCGGTGTCATCGGTGTCTCCGGGGCCCTGGAGGCAGACGCTCGACACGGCGTGGGACCCGTGGCGGATGGCGCAGCTCGAGCGCCACCTGGAAGGCCTGGTTCGTGAGCACGGCATCGACGTGATCCACTACCACTACGCGTGGCCATTCGCCCGCGTCCTGGATCGGCTCAAGCGGCGGATGCGGTCTGCGGCCCCGTTGATCGTGGGAACGCTGCACGGCACGGACGTCACGCATCCCCCCGACGACTCCGCGATCGCCGCGCTTCGCAGCACGGACACGTTCACCACGGTTTCCAATGCGTACGCCGACCTTGCCACGCAGCGACTCGGCCTGCCCGTCCGACCCACCGTCATCGCGAACTTCGTCGATCCAGCCGCCTTTCCGCTCAGCGTCGACTTCACCGATCCCGCATCGCGCCGGCATCGGCCGCGGCTCGTGCACGTCTCGAACTTTCGTCCCGTCAAGGCTCCCCACGGCATCGTCGAGATGTTCGCGGCCCTCCGGGAACGCCGCGACGCCGAGCTGTGGCTGATCGGCGACGGCCCGGAGCTGCCGTCCGTCGCCGCGGCGCTCGATCGTTCCGGATTGCGCCGAGACGTGCGGGTCCTGGGGTACCGCACCGATGTCGGACGGCTCCTCGCCCGATGCGACGTCCTGGTGATGAGCTCGCTCGAAGAGAGCTTCTGCCTCTCGGCCCTGGAGGCCATGGCAGCAGGACTCGCGGTGGTCGGTCCGGATGTCGGCGGGTTCACCGAGCTCACCGGGCACGGGCGCACCGGGATGC
>DASSHR010000005.1:0-3784 GCA_035692745.1 Candidatus Limnocylindrales bacterium
CCCGTGCAGCCGCCTCGGCGATGCGCGCGAGGATCGCCGCTCGCGCGGCGACGAGCTCAGCGGTTATCGAGACCTGCGCAGGAAGCTCGGGATCTCCAGGTCGTCGGCGTCGTAGGCGGCGCGACGAGCCGGCACGGGCTCGACGGAGCGAGCGCCGGCGCCGGTGCCGTTGGCGGCTCCAGCGACGTCCTCGACCCGCGACGTCGGGGCGTCCGGGACGCCCGTGTCGGTCATCGAGCTGCGCTGGCGCTCGAGCTCCTCGAGGAAGTCCCGCGGGGCGCGCGCCGTGCTGTCGACGTTCGCCTGCGTGCTGGCCCGAGCGCTGGAGCCGTGGCGCTTGCCGTCGAACCCGGTCGCGATGACCGTGATCGCGACTTCCTCGCCCATCCGCTCGTTGAAGCTCGTCCCGAAGATGATGTTCGCCTCCGGATCGGCGGCCGCGCGGATCTCCTCCGCGGCTTCCGTGACCTCGTACAGCGAGAGGTTCGACCCGCCGCTGACGTTGAACAGGATCCCCTGCGCGCCGGCGATGTCGACCTCGAGGAGCGGGCTCGCGATGGCCTGTCGCGCAGCCTCGACCGCGCGGTTCTCGCCCGACGCCCGGCCGATGCCCATGAGCGCGGAGCCGGCGTCCTTCATGATGGCCCGCACGTCCGCGAAGTCGAGGTTGATCAGGCCGGGCACCGTGATGATGTCGCTGATGCCCTGCACGCCCTGGCGCAGGACGTCGTCGACCACCCGGAACGCGTCGAGGATCGACGTGTTCTTCTGCACGACGTCCTTGAGCCGGTCGTTCGGGATCGTGATCAGCGTGTCGACCTTCGACTTGAGGGTCTCGGCGGCCTTCTCGGCCGACAGTCGGCGCCGCGCGCCCTCGAACGTGAACGGCTTCGTGACGACCGCGATCGTCAGCGCGCCCTGCTCCTTCGCGATCTCGGCCACCACCGGCGCCGCGCCGGAGCCCGTGCCGCCACCGAGGCCGGAGGTGATGAACACCATGTCCGAGCCCTCGAGGGCCTGGGCGATCTTCTCGGTGTCCTCTTCGGCCGCGCGCTCCCCGATCGAGGGGTCGCCGCCGGCGCCGAGGCCGCGGGTGATCTTGTCGCCGATGCGCAGCTTGTGCGGCGCGTCGGACTGCAGGAGCGCCTGCGCGTCGGTGTTCAGGGCGATGAACTCCACGCCCATCATCTCGGCCCGAATCATGCGGTTGACGGCGTTGCTCCCGCCGCCACCGACGCCGATGACACGGATGAGCGCGAAGTTCTCCGAGTCCGAGCGCAGGCCCATGGCTACTCCTCCGCGCGCCCTCTCAGGGGCGCCATGTCAAGGCTTGCCCGTTGCCGGGATGGTGGCTGGTGGTGGTCTCGGGCACCGGCGCGCTCGCTCGCCAATCCCCCGTCGCAGGTTCGGCCGAGTCTAGCATCGACGGCCGCTTCCTTGGGCCGCGATTCGGGGACGAATCGGGCCCATCACCCACCTACGGGAGGATGTTCCGGACGGCGCTGCGGAGCTTGCCGAACATGCCGGCCGCGGGCGCGGATTCGTAGCGCTGGGGCTCGCCGTCGTCGAGCATCGTGGCACCCCACTGGAGCAGCCCGATCGAGGTCGCGTAGGCCGGCGTCAGGATCGAGTCGGTCAGGCCGCCCACACCCGTCGGGCCGACGACGCGGACCGGCATCTGGAGGACCTCGCGACCGAGCTCGGCCATGCCCGCGAGCTGTGCGCCGCCACCGGTCAGGATCAGCCCGGCCGGGAGCATGCCCGCGCCGCCGGCCTGGATCTCGGCGCCGATGAGCTCGAATGTCTCGCGCATGCGCGACTCGACGATCCGGCACAGCTCGATGCGGTTGATCGTCCGGCCCGCTTCCTCGCCGAGCACCGACACCGCGATCTCCTCGTCCTCGGCGATGTTCCGCAGGTCGCAGGTGCCGTGCCGGACCTTCAGCTCCTCGGCGGTCGGGAGGGAGGTCTTGATGCCGATCGCGATGTCGTTCGTCACGAAGTTGCCGCCGACCGGGAGGACGCTCGTGCGGAACGGCGAGCCCTCGTTGAACATCGCGAGGTCGATGGTGCCGGCGCCCACGTCCGCGACGGCAACACCCAGCTCGCGTTCCGTCTCGTTCGCCACGGCCTCCGCGGCGGCAAGGGCGTTGACGACGAGCTCGTCGATCTTGACGCCCGCCTGTGCGACGCACTTCATGAGGTTCTGGACCGCGGTCTGCGGCGCGGTCACGATGTGCGCCTCGACCTCGAGTCGGAGCGCGCTCATGCCGAGCGGGTCCTTGACGCCCTCCTGGCCGTCGACCGTGAAGCCGCGACGCTCGACGTGGAGCACCTCGCGGTTCGACGGGATCGGGATCGTGCGGGCCTGCTCGACGGCGCGCCGGATGTCGTCCCGGCCGACCTCGCGGGTGTGGGCCGCGACGGAGACCTGACCGGTCGAGTTGAGGCTCTCCACCTGGGCGCCGCCGACGCCGACGAACGCCTTGTCGATCTTCCAGCCGGACAGGCGCTCGGCCCGCTCGACGGCGTCGCGGATCGAGCGGACGGTCTGCTCGATGTTGACGACCGCGCCGCGCTTCAGGCCCGACGAGGGCACCGTGCCATGGCCGATCACCGTGAGCCGGCCGTCGCGCGCGATCTCGCCGATCAGCGCGCACACCTTGCTCGTCCCGACGTCGAGCGCGACGAGGACCCCTTCGACCACCAGCCCTACCTCAGATGAAGTGCCGCCGGATGAGGGCGACGTTGTTAAAGATCCGAAGACCGAACGTGATCAGCGCGACGAGGTACAGGTCCAGCCCAAGCCGGTCTCCGATGAACGTCAGGATGACCGCCACGATCGCGTTGGTGACGAAGCCCGAGATGAAGATCCTGTTGTTGTAGACGCCATCGAGCTCTGCCCGCACCGCCCCGAGAACCGAATCGAGCGCGGCGAGGATCGCCACGGCCGAGTAGCGGCTGAGCTCGAAGCCGACGTTGACGTTGAGGACGAGCCCGAGCAGGACGCCCACCAGCAGGCCTGCCAGGGGGAGGAGCAACGGTGCCGTCCTCACTGCGGTGCGTTCGGCGAAAGGCTATCACCGTGGGGTGGGCTTCGGGGTTGCACGGGGAACATAGGTGCCGTCGGTGTCCGAAGCGAGGATGATCCGGGCGATGGTGGCCTCCCGGCTGTCGATGAGGCTGCGCAGGAGCCGCACCTGGCCGGGGATCATGTCCGTGCTCCGGGTGGCGGGGCTGTAGAAGCCGAACACCGCGGTCCAGCCGCCCTGGGCGACCAGGACGAACCCGTCGCGATCGGTGATCGCCACCCGGAGGCTCCTCGCGGTGCTGCCGACCTGGTCCGGGGTGAGGCTGCCGAGGCGGGTCGCGACGTCGAGATCCACGGCGTCGATGTGCGCCCCGATCGCCAGCGCCGGGTCGGGCACGGGCCGGTCGTCCTCGATGATCGCGACGCCCGCGGGCAGCTTCGCATCGCTGGCGAGGGTGGCGAAGACCACGCCGTTGCGGTCCGCGATGTACCGGGTCGTGCCGACCTGCCAGGCGAGCACCGGCACGCGTTCCTGGACGCGCACCGCGACGACCGCATCCGGCAGCTCCACCGTGACGCTCGCATCCGCCACCCCCGGCAGCGCGCGGAGCGCCGCCAGCAGCGGCGCGGTGTCGAGACGGAAGACGTTGCCGCCCGCCGGCAGGGCGAGGGCGTCGTGGATCGCCTGCTCGGAGGTCCACGTCAGCGCCGGCACGTCCGTGCGGGTGAGGCCGAATGCCGTCGGGCCCGTCA
>DASSHR010000006.1:0-1703 GCA_035692745.1 Candidatus Limnocylindrales bacterium
TTGTTGAACCCTCTTTGCAAAGATTTAGAAAGAACATTTTGAGCGATCTTATTTTATTTGGTGAGAGGATATCTTAAATATGCCAATTTAATTAATTTAGAGGTCAAAGTACTATTTACTTTATGCATGACTTAAAATTGGCAAACTTGTATATTTTGTGTAAATAATAGGAACTTAGAGTACTTGAATTCTTAATCATGGAGGGATTACTTGGACTTATATTCAAATTGAAATTTTGAGGTTCTGAGATAACAGAGAATCGTTTATTCCGGTGCAAAAATAATAGCATATATGCCTCGCTTAGTACAAGTGTTGCATGCTTTCAAGGAAATTAATACACAAGCTTCAAGTTTTTCAAACTTTCATATTCATTGAGACTAGGTAATTTGAAAAATAACCGAAGAGTCCAATTCATGTAAATAATATGCTCCATCTTGTTTAGAAACACATCTTGTGGGTAGACATTCTTCTTCATATAAGTATATATGTAAATCAAAGAGAGTGACTTATGATTATGAAAGAGGAGCAATTGGCCATTTTAGACTTGGCTTGGAGACTTGAGAAATTTACAAAATTCTGTTACACTTAGTAATTTCAGCCTACTCATGCCACAAGAAGAGAGCTTTACATACCTTGTACAATGAAGGTACACTCTTCGCAATCCAAGTACAATTACTTCCTTGAAGGTTCCAAATCTACATTTGTTCAAAGGTATACATTAGTACACTATTCCAACCTTTTCGGTACTTTTCACTACTAAAACTCTTCCAAAAGTTCTACCAAAAATTCGGCAGCATAACCCCTGTAAAATGGACTATCCCGGGGTTTCAAAGCTGCCCCTCAACAGCCAACAACATCACAGCAAGCAACCATAACAATTTCCAACAATAACAAAGCTATAAGGTGCCAATTCACTTCAACAATTTCCAATAACACATTAACAATATTTCTTTATCCTCAAAACTGAAACACAGGACCAGCACAGCCTCAAATATACCCACAACATTCTTAAACACCTCAATACAACTTAATAGTTCAATTAAACCAACTATCGTCAAATCGACAACAAAACGATAAAACGTATAACTTCACACTCTTAATTTCAAATGCAAAACTGTTTTTCCCACATATCCTACACATATATAAGATCCTCCAGAACCCCTTGAAACCTCAAAAACACACCCACGACGGCCTAGAGTTCAAACGGCGCATCTAGCGTCAAATTGTTCAATTTTTGCCACAATGACCCAAACGAATCCAACATGCATAAGAACCAATTCTAACATTATTTATATGTTATATGGGTCATTTCTAAGTCATAAGAACATTCACCAAATCATTTAACACAATTAACAACAATATGGAATTTATAGGCCCCAAATCAAAATGTTGATTCGACTAAGGTAATTTGATCGATTCTAACCAAACTTTCTTGATTTATATACTCAATTACCATCAATAAACATGTTTCTAAACTCAAATTGATCCAAAGAGCTCAAATACAAAACATACCTTTTTGGGAGCCTAAATTCCAATAATCTTCAATACGGCCTTTCCGCCCAATTTCTTTGCGAACTATTGTCCCTACGATGTTTGGGGGACCCAATATAACACACTAGAAGGCTTGAAATCAGAAGAAAGATCAAAACTTTAATTTTTTTCGTATTGCTACAGTAACCCGTTTTCTGGGTTACTATTCACAG
>DASSHR010000007.1:0-14076 GCA_035692745.1 Candidatus Limnocylindrales bacterium
CGCTGGACCCCGGCGATACCGGCCGGGGCGATTGCCTCGCCGTGGCCGAGCAGGGCGTTGACCAGGGTCCCCGCGCCGTGGCCGGGCGCCGGATGGACCACCTGGCCGGAGGGCTTGTCGACGATCAGCAGGTCATCGTCCTGGTAGACGATCGTGAGCGGCAGCTCCGGCTGGCCGATGGGCTCGGCGGGCGCCGGCGGCGGCACGTCGAGCTCCAGCACGGCGCCCGCCGCCACGACCGCGTTCGCCTTCACGGGCGTACCGTCGATCGTGAGGCGGCCGTCGGTGATGAGGCGCTGGACGTGGCTCCGCGAGAGGCCGCTCAGGTCGGCGGCCCAGCGGTCCACCCGGCCGGTCGCGGCACCCGAGGGGATCACCATGCGCCGGCGTCCCGGACCGCCGAGCGGGCCCGCGCTCGGTTCGGCCGCGCCGGCGTCAGGCATCGGCCCCGTCGAGGCCGGCTCGGCGTGCGACCGATGGCAGGACGGTTGCGGCAAGGAGCAGGATCAGGGCGAAGCTGATCGCGGTGTCGGCCACGTTGAACGTGTACCAGCGCAACCCGCCGACCCCGGCATCGACGAAATCGACGACGTAGCCGAGCCGGAACCGATCGACGAGGTTGCCGATCGCGCCGCCGAGCAGGAGGCCAAGCGTGATCGAGAGGTAACGGCTCGGGTTGGCTCGGGCGTGATACACGACGATCAGGCCGACGACCACGAGTGAGATCAGCCCGAAGACCACGGCCTGGCCGCGGAGCAGGCCGAACAGCCCGCCGTTGTTCTGCGAGAACACGAGCCGGATCCAGTCGCCCACGACGTCCACGGATTGGCCGGGCGCCAGGAACGAGACGAGCCACGCCTTCGTGAGCTGGTCGAGGACGACCACGATCGCGGCGAGGCCGAGGAAGATCGGCCAGTCCCGCCGACGGCTCACGCGTTCGATGACGCCGTTCCCCCGATGGCGCGCAGGGCGATGGTCACGCTGCCACCGGTGACGTCGACGGTCGCGCTCTGGAGGCCCGCTGGAGGTGGAGCCAGCTCGAGCCGATCCGCGAGCGTGTCGCGGGCGACGGCGTCGAGGTACGGCCGAACGGCGTCGCTCGCGCCGTCGATCCATAGCTCGATCCGGGCATCGAGGTCGAGGTCGGCGTCCTTGCGCAGGTCCTGGATCGCGCGCTGGATCTCGCGTGCATCGCCCTCCGCGCGCAGCTCCGGCGTCAGCTCGGTGTCGATGACGACCACGAGGCCCTCGTCGTGGGCAACGGCCGTGCCCGGTCGCGGCGTTGCAAGGATCTCGACCTCGGCCGCGGCGAGCGTCACGCCGCCGAGGGTCACCGAGCCGTCCGGGTGCAGCTCGAACGCGCCGTCGCGCGCCGCGGCCATCACCGCCGGGATCGCCGATCCGAGCCGCTTCCCGATCTTCGGCAGAAGCGGCTTCACGCGCCGATCCACCAGGGTCGATTCGTCGTCGATGCGCTCGATGCGCTTGACGTTGACCTCGTCGACGATCAGGTCGAAGAGCTGCGTCGTGGCGTCGGCACCGGCAGGCAGCGCGAGCCACATCCGGGTGAGTGGCTGGCGGACCCGGAGCCCGGCCTGGGCGCGCAGCGTTCGCGCGAGATCCACGGCGCGGCGCGCCACCGCCATCGCCGCCTCGAGCTCGGGATCGCGTTGGGGCGCCACCTCGGGCGCCGGCCAGCTCGTCAGGTGCACGCTGTCGGCCTGGTCCGAGAGCGCCTCGTGGACGAGGTTCTGGAACATGTCCTCGGCCAGGAACGGCAGGATCGGGGCGAGCGTCCTGGCCAGGGTCACGAGCGCGGCATGCAACGTGGCAAACGCCGCGTCGCGGTCCCCCGCCTCGGCCCCGGCACGCATCCGGCCGCGCGACCGGCGCAGGTACCACGTCGACAGGTCGTCGATGAAGGTGCGCAGCGTGCCGGTCGCGGCGCGGGCGTCGTAGTCCGCGAGATCGGCACCGACCGTTTCGGCGGTGCCCGCCGCGCGCGACAGGATCCAGCGGTCGAGCGCGGTCGTGCCCGCTCCGCCCCCGGCGTCGCCAGCTGCTGCGCCGGCCGGGTTCGGCGACCAGCCGGCGAGCCGCGCATAGGTCACGAAGAACGCGTACACGTTCCAGAGCACCAGCAGCTCCCGGCGCGCGTCGTCCGCCGCGTGCCAGCCGAACAGGATGTTGTCCTCGGGGCGCGCGCCGGCGTACATCCAGCGCATGACGTCGACGCCCATGCGCTCGGCCGCCTCGTCGAACTCGATCGAGTTGCCCCAGCTCTTGTGCATCGCCCGACCGTCCTCGCCGAACAGCGTGGCATAGCCGAAGATCGTCTTGAACGGCGGCTCGCGGCGCAGCACGGTGGACATCGCGAGCATCGCGTAGAACCAGTTCCGGAACTGGCCGGGGAAGCTCTCGGTGATGAAGTCGGCCGGGAACCACTTCGCCCAGTAGTCGGGATCCTCGCGGTAGTGGAGCGTCGAGAAGGGCACGATGCCCGCATCCAGCCACGGGTTGCCGACGTCCGGGATGCGCCTGACCGGCGCGCCGCAGCTGGGGCAGGCGATCGTCACCGCATCCACGTACGGCCGGTGCGGTGTGTGTCCTTCGAACTGCTCCCAGCCCGCGACCGCGCGCGACTTGAGCTCCTCGCGTCCGCCGATGACGTCGAACGTGCCGCACGCCTCGCAGTCGTAGATCGGGAGCGCGAGGCCCCAGTAGCGCTTCTTCGAGATCATCCAGTCGTGCATGTTCAGGAGCCAGTCGAGCTCCCGCTCATAGCCGAACCCGGGGATCCACCGGATCTGGTCGACGACGTCCATGATCTGATAGCGAAGGCTCGCGTCCACCTCCGCCTTCGTCAGCTCCGCGCGCGGCTTGTCGTAGACCTCGCCCATGGAAATGAACCACTCGTCGACGCGCCGGAACAGGAGCGGCGTGCCGCAGCGCCAGCAGTGCGGATAGCGGTGCGAGTAGGGCTCGAGGTGGTAGAAGAACCCACGCCGCTCCAGGTCGTCGACGACCTCTTCCGCCACTTCCGGGGCGGCCTTGCCCGAAAGCCAGTCGAAGCCCGGGTAGTAGCGCCCGTCCTCGTCGATCGGGCCGATGATCGGCAGGCCCAGTGATTTCCCGAGCTGGTAGTCCTCGGCGCCGGCGCCGGGCGCAATGTGGACGATGCCCGTGCCCTCGTCTTCGCCCACCTCCGTCCAGGGGACGACGCGATGCTGGTACCCGGCCTCGCCGAACGCCTTCGTGACCGCCGGTAGCGCGTCGTACGGGCCCGTGTACTGCCAGCCGACGAGCTCGCTCCCCTTCCGGGTCTCGACGACCTCGAAGTGGCCCTTGACCGACGACTTCAGCGTGCCCTTGCCCACCCAGAACGTGCCGTCGCCTTGGCGGATGCGCACGTAGTCCATGTCGGCGCCCACGGCCGCGGCCACGTTGGCGGCGAGTGTCCACGGCGTCGTCGTCCAGACGAGGAGCGACTCGCCCGGCCGGTCCACTATCGGGAAGCGCACCGTGAGACCGGGGTCCTCGCGATCCGCGTAGCCCTCGGTCATCTCGTGCTGGCTGATGCCCGTGCCGCAGCGCGGGCACCACGGCATCGAATCGTGGCCCTTCACGATCCAGCCGCGCTTGTGGCATTCCTTCAGGAAGCCCCAGATGAGGTCGTTGTTCTCGTTCGAGAAGGTGAAGTAGCTGCCGCCCACGTCCGGCATCCCGAGCCGGCCGACCAGCATCTCGACGCTGTCGGTGATCGGCCCGTTCGTGCCCTGGATCGTGGTTTCCTTCCACGGCGCCTCGCCGAGCTGCTCGGAGAGCCGGCGCAGCTCGTCGGGGTCGTTCCAGTCCATCCAGTACCCGAGGCGCTCGGACTGCTCGGTCTGGCGCGCGGCGTAGGTGAGGACGCGCTGCTTGCACAGGGCGACGAACTCGGCGATGCCATAGGCCTCGATGTCGCGCTTGCTCTTGAACCCGAGGTCACGCTCGACGTTGACCTCCACCCACAGGCCCTGGCAGTCGAAGCCGTTCTGCCAGCGCTGGTCTTCGCCGAGCATGGCGTGGAAGCGCTGGAACACGTCCTTGTAGGTGCGGCCCCAGGCGTGGTGGACGCCCATCGGGTTGTTGGCGGTGATCGGCCCGTCGAGGAAGCTCCAGGGCTTCGCGCCCGCGTTCTTCGCCCGCAACCTGGCGAACGTGGCGCGGTCACGCCACAGCTGGAGGATCTCGTGCTCGCGCGCGACGAGGTCCGGGCGGGTGGGAACGGGTCGGAACATGGCCGGTTATCCTACCCGCGATGCCGCCGGCCCACGAGACTCTGCCGCGCGGCCGCTCCCCCTTCGCGGCGGCGTTCCTCTCGCTCCTCTTTCCCGGGCTCGGCCACGCCTACCTCGGCGCGTATCGGCGCGGCCTCGGGTTCGCGGCGCCGCCACTCCTTGCCGGCGCGCTGATCGCGGGATTCGCGGTCCGGATGGACGCGGTCCAGCTCGCGGGCCTCGCGATCCAGTCCTGGTTCCTGGTCTTCCTGTTCATCGCCAACATCGTCGCGCTCGTCTATCGGGCCGCGGCGATCGTGGATGCGTGGTCGATCGCGCGGATGCTCGACGGCCGATCCTCGCTGGCCGGCTTCGCCGGGTTCGCTGGCACCGGCGGTACCGGCGGGATCGGCGGCGTTGCCCGGGGCTTGTCTTCCGGCGCGAGCCAGGCCGGCCTGCTGTCGATCGCCAGCCTCGGCGCGGTGCTGCTCGTGATGAGCGGCATCCACGTCGCGGTGGCGCGCTACGACGTCCTGCTCGCCACGACCGCGAACTGCATCTTCGAGCCCGACCAGCCGGCGTGCGCGTCGCCCGAAGGCACGCCGGGCCCGGACGAGGACGAGACGCCCGGCCCGTCGGACGAGCTCAACCCCACCGACGAGGCCACCGACGCGCCCGGTGAGACCGCGGTGCCGATCCCGCCGTGGAACGGCACGGACCGCCTGAACATCCTGCTGATCGGCGCCGACGAGCAGAACGGCGGCCACAACACGGACACGATGATCACGGTCTCGATCGATCCGCAATCCGGCCAGGTCGTGATGTTCACCCTGCCCCGCGACACCGTCGACGTGCCGGTCCCGCCGGGGACGGCGCGCAACGTCTTCGGGTCCATCTACTCCCGCAAGATCAACAGCTTCTTCGCCGCATCGCGCGCGAGCTCGACGGCCTTCGCCGGCCCGCGCGAGCAGCGCGGCTACACGGGCCTCAAGGCGATCATGGGCAACCTGTACGGCCTCGACATCAAGTACTACGTCGAGGTCAACTTCGAAGGCTTCCGGAAGGTCGTCGATGCCCTCGGCGGGGTGACCGTCAACGTCCAGGTGCCGGTCCTCGACGACAACTTCCCGCAGCCGAACGGCCATCGTGAGCGCCTCTTCGTGCCCGCGGGCATGCAGCACATGACCGGCGCCGAGGCGCTCGAGTACGCCCGGTCGCGCAAGAGCACCTCGGACTTCGAGCGCGGCGCCCGCCAGCAGCGGATCATCGTCTCGCTCCGCCAGCAGATGGACATCAGCTCGATCCTGAAGAACATCGACCCGCTCGCTGCGGCGATCGGCCACTCGGTCCGGACAGACATCCCGCGGGAACTGGTACCCACGCTGCTCGGCCTTGCGGACCGGGTCGACACACGCTCCATCCGGTCGGTCATCTTCACCCCGCCCTTCTACCAGGTGGAGTGCCTGAACTGCCCGCCCCGCGGCTACATCATCACGCCCCGCATCGACCGCATCCGGCAGGCGGTCGCGGACGCGTTCAAGATCGATCCGGCCTTCGCCGAGAAGCGCGACGCGCTCACGGATGAGGGAGCCGAGATCTGGGTGCTCAACGGCTCGGGCAAGACGGGCGAGGCTGCCCGGACGTCGGAGTACCTGAGCTACCTCGGGATGGCCGCCACGGCGCCGATCCAGAAGCCCGACGTCAGCAAGCCGCCCACGACCATCCTGCGCGCCTACAACGGCGCCGAGACGGACTTCCCGCTCACGTTGGCGGCGCTCCAGGAGGTCTTCGGCGTCACGGTGACGACGATCACCGACCCGAACGTCCGCATCGACTTCGAGGTCATCACCGGCGCCGCCACGCCCCAGCTGACGCCCCCGCCGGCGCCCTAGCGAATCCCGCGCGCGCGAACCGGATCAGCGCACCGCGCTACTTGATCTCGGTCAACCAGTGGGCGAAGCGCGGGTCGTTGCCGCGCACGGCGGCGAAGTACGCCTCGTGCAGCTGCCTCGTGATGGGCCCGATGGCGCCGCCGGCGATCGGGCGATGGTCGAGCTCGACGACCGGCGAGAGCTGCACGCCCGTGCCGCACAGGAACATCTCGTCGGCGACGTAGATCTCCGAGCGGTCGATCGAGCGGGTCTCGGTCGGGATGCCGAAGGTCTCGGCGAGCTCGAGGATGGCGCGGCGCGTGACGCCCTCGAGGATGTCGTCGTTGACCGGCGGCGTGAGCAGGACGCCGTCCCGAACCACGAACATGTTCGCTGCGGATGCCTCCGAAGCGTGGCCGTCCGCGGTGAGCACGAGCGCCTCGTCGAAGCCGTTGAGCTCGGCCTCTGACTTCTGGAACGCCATGTTCACGTAGCCGCCGACGATCTTGCCGCGCGCCGGGAGGGCGTCATCGCTGTTGCGACGCCACGTCGACGTCATCATCCGGATGCCCTTGTCGACGTCGACATAGTTGCCGAACGGCACGGCCAGGACGCACAGCGCGTGGGGCAGCTTGTGGAGCTTCACGCCGATCGACATCCCGGACTTGTAGAGCACGGGGCGCACGTACGCGTCCGCCTCGAAGTGGTTGCGCCGGATCGTCTCGGCCACGATGCGGACCAGCTCGTCGACCGGCGGCAGGTCCGTCATGAGCAGCATCCCGGCATTGCGCCGGATGCGCTCCATGTGCTCGCGGAGCTTGAGCCCGTAGAGGGTGTGCGTGTCCGCGTTCCAGTAGGCGCGGATCCCCTCGAACACCGCCGTCCCGTACATGAACGCGTGGGTCATGATGCTGACCTTGGCGTCGCCGAGGCGAACGTAGTCGCCTTCGAAGTACGCGATCAGGTCGTCCGTGCCGGCGGCTGCCGCGTGCGTGGCCGGCGCAGGCGCGGCAGTCTCGCCCTTGGGCTTCTCGGTGAGCATGTCGAGGACTCCTGGGTTGGAACGGCTGTCGCCGCGGAAGGCTTCGAATTGGCCCGAGTATACGGCTGGGTCCCTCCCCCGCCCCAAGGGCCGAATGGTCGGATTCGGGACCGAATCAGGCGTGGTTGGGGGGCGGCCGGTGGGCGTCAGCCGGTGGCGAGGCCGATCCCGACGATGGCCAGGTAGGCGGCGTAGAAGCCGCCGCCGACCAGCAGGAGCCGGCCATGCAGGCGCCCCGTCCGCCACATCGGCACGAAGATCGCGACGCTCGACAGGAAGGCGATGCCCGCGGACGCGAAGGCGAGCAGGTTGCCCGGCGTCGTCGCGTCCCCGGCCGTGACGACCCACGTGTGCGGCGCGAACAGCAGCGCCACGGACACCGGGATCGCCGACTGGAAGACCATCGCGCCGGTGATGTTGCCCATCGCGAGCGTGTCCTTGCCCTGCCGGATCCACAGGATCGAGTTGAACTTCTCCGGCAGCTCCGTCGCGATCGGCGCGATCACGAGCGAGAGCAGGACCTGGCTGACCCCGAGGCTGCTCGCCACGTGCCCGACGGCATCCACGAACGCCACGGCGCCCACCACGATCAGCCCGAGCGCCACGATCACCTGCACGTTCACGATGCGCAGCCGCGGTTCGCCCCCGGGGTGCGTTCGGCCCCCGTCGAAGCGGTGGAACCGGAGCGGCGCGAGATCCTCGAGGTCCACGGACGGGTCCGCTTCGAAGTGGCTCTTCACGTACCAGCCGTAGACCACGAACAGCACGACCGCAACCACGATCTTCGGCCACGTCGGGTCGCTCGGCAGGAACACCGCGGCCGCGATCGCGATGCCGTACGCGATCACGAAGGTCCGCATGTCCGTCGCCAGGACGTGCGTATCCACCGTCATCACGTCACCGGTCGCGCGCCCGCGGCTCACCCAGACGACGGCGACGCCGGTCACGAACATCGCGAGCGTCGCGAGCATGAACGGCGCGCCGAGGATCGCCCCGACGCCGATGTCCTCGGAGTGCTCGCCGCTCGAGAACAGGATGGCGATGATCGGGATCATCGTCTCGGGCAGGGCCGTGCCCACGGCCGCGAGCACCGATCCGACGGCACCCTCGGCCAGCCCGAGCTTGCGCCCGAACCATTCGATGCCATTGGTGAAGAGCTCCGCGCCCGCCAGGATGATGACGAACGACGCGAGCAGGATGACGAGGTCCATGGGCCTCCTAGCCTGTCACGAGACCGGCGAGGATGCCCAGCCCGACGACGACGATGATCGCGACGGCGATGCCGACCATCCGCCGCTCCCCAGCTCGCGCGAACCCGATGAGCGCACCGACGACGCGCAGCATCGGCGTCGCCAGGACGCCCAGGACACCCAGCCACAGGAACCCGCGTGCGCGACCCGCCGCGAGATCGGCCGCGATCGATTGGACGTCCAGCCCGGGGCCGGGGTCGAGCGGCGACACGCCGCCGGCGACGAGGAGCACCGAGCCGATGGCGACGAGGGTCATCGAGACGTAGGTCCCGACCTGGAGAACCCGCGCGAGGGCGGGCTCGAGTCGATCGTTCATGCGCCGAACACGGCGCGACGCGCCATCTCGAACGCGGTGAACAGGAGCACGGCGACGAACAGCAGGCGCAGGACGCGCACGTGCACGCGGCCGCCGAAGCGCGAGCCGAGCGTCGCACCGACGAACACGCCGACCGCGGTGGGGCCGACGGCGTAGACGTCGATGCCGCCCCGCAGCAGGTAGACGAGCGCGCTTGCCGACGCGGTGATCCCGATCATGAGGTTGCTCGTCGCGGTCGCGACGCGCAGCGGGATGCCCATGATGAGGTGCATCACCGGGACCTTGACCGTGCCGCCACCCACGCCGAGCAGCGCGGAAAAGATGCCCGCGCCCACGCTGCCGACGAGCGCTGCCGGCATGCGCTGGTACGGCAGCCCCGTGGGACTCGCCGATACGTCATGCGCGGCCTCGCCGGACGATGCTCGGGCCATCGTCACGGCGACGTAGATCAGGAGCGCGGCGAACAGCGCCGCGAGCACCCGTTCATCGAGCAGAAACGCCACCAGACCACCGGCGATGGCGCCCATCGCGGTGAACAGCTCGAGGGTCATGCCGAGCCGGAGGTCCGCCTGGCGACGCTGGAGGAACACGCCGGCCGAGGCGCTGCTCGTCACGATCACGCAGACGAGCGACACGCCGACCGATTCGCGCAGCGGCAGCCCGAATCCGATCGTCAGCAGCGGGACGATCAGCAGGCCGCCGCCCAGCCCGAGCAGCGACCCGAACAGCCCGGCGGCGACCCCGCCGGCAAGCATCAGCAGCCCGACGATCACGCGATCAGCCTCGACGACGGCGCGCTGATCCGGCTCATGCCGGTCTTCACGCCACGCGCGGCCGGTGACGGGCCTTCGGATCACCCATGCACGCGACATGTTCACAAGCCGCTCTTTGCGCGCGCAAGCCGGCCCGGACGCGGCGGACCCGGCAGCCGAACCGGCTCATGCCCGGTTCGTTGCGCACGGAATCGAAGCCAGGTCGCCGCGACGGTGCCGAACGGATCCCACGTTCCCGCACCTGGGCCCACGAACCAGTGCTTGTGGGCATGGTGCGTGCATCTCGATCACCAGTCGCGCCGTGGGGCGCCTTCGCCGGCGCAGACCCGCTGCTAGGGGCGCAGGTGCTCGGGCGAGTACGGAAGCAGCGCGACGTGGCGCGCCCGCTTCAGCGCGACGCCCAGCTCGCGCTGGTGGCCGGCGCACGTGCCGGTCTTCCGTCGGGGCTCGATCTTGGCCCGCTCAGAGAGGTAGCGGCGGAGGCGATTGACCTCCTTGTAGTCGATCACCACGGTCTTGTCCGCGCAGAAGGCACAGACCTTGCGGCGGCGTCGATCGCGGTAGAAGTCATCGCGCTTGCGAGAGGTTCGGGCGGTGGGTGGCATTCGGTGGGGTTCTCCTGGAAGTCGTGGTGACGACGGCGCCTAGAACGGCAGCTCGTCGATCTCGGTGTCGTCGAAGCCGCCGCCGCCGGAGCGGCCGCCGCCCGCCGGAGCGCCGGCAGCGGCCGGAGCACCCGGGGCGCCGGCGAACGTGCCCTCGCCCTGCTCGCGCTTGTCGAGCCCGAGGACCGTGTCGGCGGTGATGTCGAGGGAGATGCGCTTCTGGCCGTCGTTGGCCTCGTACTCGCGCGTCCGGAACCGGCCGTCGACGAACACGCGGCTGCCCTTGCGCAGGTTCTCCGCAGCGCGCTCGCCCCGGTCACCCCAGATGCTCACGCGGAACCAGTCCGTGGACTCGATCCACTCGTTGGTCTGCTGGTTCTTCTGCGACTGGTTGACCGCGACCGTGAAGGTCGCCACGGGCCGGCCGCTCGGCGTGTAGCGGAGCTCGGGATCGCGGCCGAGGTTGCCGATGATCTGGATCTTGCTCAGCGCCATGGTTCGACCCTCTCAGTCGATGGCGGCCGGAGCCGCCTCGCTCTCGGACTCGTCGATCCGCTCGCGGCCATCGTCCTCGTCCTCCTCGTCCTCGGCGGACGGGAGCGGGGTCTCGTCGCCGTCGGCGCCGCTGTCGCGCATGGCGCGGGCGGGGCGCTCCTGGCGGACGACCAGGTGCCGAAGCACTTCCTCGGTGATTAGGAGGCCGCGCTCGAGCTCCACGATCGCCGTCGTCGGCGCCTCGAAGACCACGATGTGGTACGCGCCCTCACGGTGGCGGTCGATGGGATAGGCGAGCCGGCGGCGGCCCCACGGGGCGACCTTGACGATCTGGCCGCCTGCGGCCGTGATCTGCCGGGTGGTGCGATCGATGATCGCGGAGGTGCGGTCGTCCGGCGCTTCCGGGCTGAACACCAGCATGAGCTCGTAGCGGCGCATGGGCCGTCAATCTCCTTCCTGTGGGTTTGCCCCGCTGGTGCGACGACGTCGCGCGGAGCAGAAAGGTCAGGCGGCGGAGTCTACCACCACGCTCGGGCGATCCCTCGCGGGCCGTCCCGCGAACCGGTTGTATCCTCTCTCGACGCCCGCGCCAGTTCCACCAGGGAGAACCGTGGCCGACACTCGAATCCTGCTCATCGGCAGCCCGGACAGCGAGGTCCTCGTCAAGGTCCTCGGCCGCCCCGGGCGAGCGCTCGCCCGCATCGAGGATCCGGAGAAGCTCGCCACCGTCGGCACGGATCACGACGTGATCGTGATCGAGAGCGTCACGCCACCCCGCACCGTGGCCGACGTGTGCCGCGACCTGCGCGCCATCCCGGAGCTCGCCGAGGTGCCGGTCCTCGCGGTCAGCGCCACCGACGAGGTCGAGGAGCGGATCCGCCTCCTCGAGGCCGGCGCGGATGACGTGATGATCCGGCCGATCGACGAGCGCGAGCTCGACGCCCGCGTCGAGGCGCTCGACCTGCGCCACCGGCGCTCGAAGGAGCTGCGCCCCTCGACCGTCGTCGCGCCGACCCGGCGCCCGGGCCGTCGCCTCATCGCCGTCTACTCGCCCAAGGGCGGCGTCGGCACCACGACCGTCGCGGTGAACCTGGCGCTTGCCATCTCCGCCCGCGAGCCGGAACGCGTCGCGATCGTCGACCTCACGTCGATGGGCGGGCAGGTCGCCACGCAGCTGGACCTGCGCCCGAAGCTGACCATCGCCGAGCTCGTTCGCGACAGCCAGGGCACGATCAGCTCGGAGGTCCTGCGCAGCACCTACCTCACGCGCCACGAGCGGGGCATCTCGGTCCTCGCCGGCTCCCCCGCCCCGACCACCCAGCCGCTGATGAGCGGCGGCGAGGCGTCGCGCATCCTCGAGGCGGTGATCGCCGCGCTGCCGACGGTCGTCGTCGACCTCGGCTCGCACCTGGACGAGCGGGTCATGGCGGCGATCGATGCCGCCGACGACCTCGTGATCGTCGTCACACCGGACTTCCCGGCGCTCAAGGCGGTCCACCAGTTCTTCGAGTTCCTCGCCGAATCGGGCAAGGGCACGGAGCCGACGATCGTGGTGAACGAGACGTACGCGCTGCAGACCCTGACGCCGGCGGACGTCGAGAACGCCCTGGCCCGCCGGGTCACGATCCGGCTCCCATACGATCCCCTGCTCTACCTGCGCGCCGTGAACCAGGGCACGCCCGTGTTCACGTCGGCCGCGACGTCGCAACCCGCTCGCCGATTCGATCAGCTGGCCGCGGTGCTCCTCGGCGAGGACGCGCCGCCGTCGACGTCGGACACGCGCCGTCGCGGGCTGGCGGGGATCTTCGGCCGAAGCTAGACCGGGCCGAAGCTCGACGGGCTGGGGCCTTGGCCCGGAACCGCCGGTCAGCGGGCCTGGTTGAGGAAGACCGTGTACCAGTGCTGCGCGGTCGGCGTGCCGGGATTGCCCTTCTGCATCCGCACCACGCGATCGACGACGTACACCGTGCCGGGCAGGATGGTGACCTCGTCCTCCGGCTTCGTCGCGGCCGAGATCTTCGAGATGTCGCGCCCGTTTTTCATGTTCACGACGAAGACGACGCTGACGACGGCCTCCTTCGCGGGGGCGACGTCCCCGCCCTTGCCGTCCGCAAAGCCCTGTGCGATCTCCCGGCGCTTCGCCGAGCTGGCGAAGGAGCTGAACGGAAACTCGGCGCCCTGCCGGCACTTGACCGCGAAGTCCTCCGGGGTCATGCGCGTGCCGCGGTAGGTCACCTGGTTGTAGGGCGGCAGCTTGACCAGCGCCTCCATCAGCATCGCGGCGTGCTCCTGGCCCTCCTGCTTGACCGTTCCGAGGTGGCTCCAGGGATCCGCGTTGGTGAACGGGCGAGGGCCGACCGCCTCCTTGAACCGAGGGTCCTTCGCGCGCAGGATGTTCGACTTCAGCCAGCTGTCCGCCCCGGCCTTCGCGGGGTTGATGTACGTGTAGTCGGACACCGTGAAGACGCGCACCGCGGCGATCTCGGCCTCGGTCAGCTTGTACTTCTGGATCACCTCCAGCGCCTTGGCATTCGCGCCGGTGTAGGGCATGTCCATCGTGCCGCCGGACGCCAGTGCGCGTGACGGCGCGTCGACGGCCAGCTTCGTGGTCTCGGCCATGGCCTTGAAGCCACCGGAGCGCATCTTCGACAGGTAGGCGGCGTCCTTCTTCAGCTTCTCATACTCGCGCCCGGCTTCGGCGCGGAGGCGGGTGACGAGCGTTCGCTGGGCATCGGTCCGGCCGGCGCCGAAGAGCGACGTCTTGATCAACGGCTTTCCGCCCGCCGGCACCGCGTGGTCGCCGAGCCAGGTGTCGCACAGCCCGCGGATGGTGCCCGCCAGCGTGATCCGGGTCGGCACGTCCGATGTCGCGTGGAAGTCCCGCACCACCTTGACGAGCTTCGCGTACGTCCCCGACATCGCGCGCTGGTGCGGCCGCAGGTCGCTGGCCCGATAGGTCAGCTCGCGCTGCACCGCCGGCCGGCGCGGTGCACCCAGCATGCTGCTGACGGCCCGGTTCCCGGCCTGCCGCTGGAGATCGAGCACCTTCTGGTGCCGGGGGTCCATCGTGCCGGCGGCGACAGCACGTCGCTGGGCGGTGAACGGTGACCTGCTCTGGCGATGCTTCAGGACGTCGGAGCTGAGCAAATCGACCTCGCGCGCATGGTGAAGGAAGGTGGCTCGGCCAATGCCATTGTGCGGGGCCGGTCGGAGCAGGGATCTGCCCTTTCGGGCAAACCCGCCCCGAGGCTACCCGTTGCGCAAGGCGCGCAGGGCACGGACCTCGTGGCTCGTCAGGTCGACGCCGCGGGCATCCGTGAAGCGCTCCAGCACGTCCACGAAGGCGTCATCGGCGACCTCCCGTTCCTCGTCCGACGTGGCGGCATGCCACCGGTCACGGGCATCGAGGTAGTCCGCGCCGACCTCGGGATCGGCAGCGCAGGCGTCCGCGAACTCCCCAAGGAT
>DASSHR010000008.1:0-1181 GCA_035692745.1 Candidatus Limnocylindrales bacterium
AAGAGATATATGTGAATGTGTACATAAGTATAACACATATTCAAGTTCATGCATATGTTTGGACAATTGCACACATGTTCAAGACTTCAAAATTGTTCAAGGTTTTATTTCATTAAGTGGGCAAACAATTTGTTATAAATAAATTTGGATGGCACGATATGGGTATTTTGGAACCATTGCGAACTTTGGGACCGGTATTGTCATTTTGGGAAATTCGACGCTTAAGTGAAGTTTTGAAAATGTTGGAGCATTTAAGTTAGAAATTTTCTTATAAGAAGATGTACATAACTTAAGGATATTTATGCATACGTGGGTACACATACAAGAACGTGTATTATAAGTTTTCTTGTTATATGTCTACATGGTGGTAATTGGAAGACAACATATAAATTATAGAATTTACAAGGATGTAAATATTTGATTGGTTCAAGTTTTACTTAGACCAAGATATTACCTCTTTTAAGTGGCCAAGACTATAGTTTTCATTATATATACATGCCTATATGTAACATATAGGTATATATGGTCATTTTCATCACTAAAACTTGGAAAAAATCAAGCAAAGATCATCTTCCAGTGAACAGTAGCAACCCATACGGGTTGCTACAGTAACATCAAGAAAAATTGTTAAATTTTCACTCTCCTTCAATTCCAAGCTTACAAGCCTAGTATATGGGATCCCCCAAGCATCGTAGAAGCAATAATTTATTAAGAAAATGCATGGAAATCCATAATCAAAGACTTAAAGTTGTTATGGGGTTATGAAGGTATGTTGAATTTCTCTTCATTTTAAGTTATAGTTTGGTTTCTAAATGATTTGGGGAGTCTTGAATGAGTATAATAACCAAGAAAATCAAGTTGAATCATTGAATTTGAAGCATATGAGCTATAAGGTTCAAATTTGGGATTTTGAATGTTAATGCACTATTCTTGTTAAAATGTCTTGTGTGGAGGTCTTATTAGCTTGAAAATGATTCTTTTGGGGTGAAAGTAATATTAGAATTGGTTGGTATGCAAAGTTTCAAGGTTTGGTCGAAATTGGACCATTTTTGGAACAATTTGAGCGTTTTGACGCTAGTCGTGTTTGTTGCGCGTTTGAGTGTTGCGTTTTGATTTTTGGGTTGTGCAAAGGTGTATGGATAGGTCAGGTATATGTGAGTATTGGTGGCTGTCCAGTTTTT
>DASSHR010000009.1:0-11870 GCA_035692745.1 Candidatus Limnocylindrales bacterium
CTTCCGCAGCGGCGTGCAGCTCCTCCTCCGACGCGTGCAACCGCCCGTACTCGATGTTCTCGCGGATCGTGCCGTGGAACAGCCACGTGTCCTGGAGCACCATCCCGAACGCCTCGCGCAAATCGTTGCGGGTCATCGACCTGGTATCGATGCCGTCGATCGTGATCCGCCCGCCGTCCAGCTCGTAGAACCGCATCAGCAGGTTGACGAGGGTCGTCTTGCCGGCGCCGGTCGGCCCGACGATCGCGATCGTGGCGCCCGCCGGCACATCGAGTGATAGGTCGTCGATGAGCGGCTGGTCGGGCAGGTAGCGGAACGAGACGTCCTCGAAGCGGACGGCGCCGCTCGGCTCGTGGAGCGGCGTCGCCGGCACAGGATCCGCGGATTCCTCCGGCTCATCGAGCAGCTCGAACACGCGCTCCGCGGACGCGACCGCCGACTGGAGCACGTTGACGATGCTCGCGACCTGGATGATCGGGAACGTGAACTGGCGCGAGTACTGGATGAACGCGGACACGTCGCCCAGGGTCATCTGGCCCGAGGCGACGCGCAGGCCGCCGATCACCGCGATCGCCACGTAGGCGAGATTCGAGATGATCGTCATCGCCGGCTGGATGATCCCGGAGATGAACTGGGCGCGACGGCTCGCGTCGTAGAGCTTCTCGTTCTCGCGATCGAAGACCTCGATCGCCTCCCGCTGCCGTCCGAACGCCTTGACGATCGAGTGGCCGGTGTGCATCTCCTCCACGTGCCCGTTCAGCGCACCGGTCGATGCCCACTGCGCGACGAACTGCTGCTGCGAGCGCTTGACGATGAAGAGCGTGACGATGAGGGACGCCGGCACCGCCAGGAGCGAGACGACCGCGAGGATCGGGCTGATGAGCAGCATCATGATCAGCACGCCGACGATGGTCAGGAGCGACGTCATGAGCTGGGTCAGGCTCTGCTGGAGCGACTGGCCGATGTTGTCGATGTCGTTCGTGACGCGGCTGAGCAGGTCGCCGCGGGGATGGCCGTCGAAGTAGCTGAGCGGCAGGCGCCCGAGCTTCTGGTCGACCTCGACGCGCAGCCGGAGCACGGTCCGCTGCGTCACGCCCGCCATGATCCAGCCCTGGATCCAGCTGAACACCGAGCTCAGCACGTACACGGCGACCAGGAACGCGAGCACGCCGCCGAGGGCGCCGAAATCGATGCCGCTTGGGTTGAGGTGGAGCGCGCCGAGCAGGTCGGCGAGCCGGTCGTTGCCGGCGGCGCGCGCGCCCGCGATCGCCTGCTCCTGGGTCACGCCGGCGTCGCTGAGCTGCTTGCCGATCGCGCCCTCGAAGATCGTGTTGATCGCGTTGCCCATGATCTTCGGGCCGATCACGCTGAACACGACGCTGATCACCGCAAGGACGACCACGCCGAGGATCAGCGGCCGCTCGGGTCGCAGGGTCCCGAACAGGCGCCGGAACGACGCGCCGAAGTCCTTCGCCTTGGCCGGCGGCAGGCCCATGCCCATCATCCCGGGGCCGCGGCCACCGCCGGGACCACCGGGTCGGCCGCCACCGCCAGGTCCGCCCATGCCGCCACCGGGCGGGCGGCCGGCACCTGGGCGGAACACGGGTGCGCCGGGTCCGCTCGGCGCCGCGGGTCGCTGCGTGCCAGCCGGGGCGCCGCCGGGGACGCCGGGCGCGCCGGGGGAGTTCGTCGGGCCGCTCACGCCGCGGCCTCCGATTCGGACAGCTGCGAGTACACGATCTCCTTGTAGGTCTCGTTCGACTCGAGCAGCTCGCGATGCGTGCCCTGGCCCACGATCCGTCCGTCCTCGAGCACGATGATCCGGTCGGCGTTGAGGATCGTGCCGATGCGTTGGGCGACGATGATGACGGTGGCCCCGCCGAGCTCGCGCTCGAGCGCGGCACGCAGGCGCGCGTCGGTCGCGAAGTCAAGCGCCGAGAAGCTGTCGTCGAACACGTAGACCTGGGCGTCCTTCACGAGCGCGCGGGCGATCGCGAGTCGCTGGCGCTGGCCGCCCGACACGTTCGCGCCGCCCTGGCTGATCGAGGCTTCGAGGCCGCCGTCCATCTCGCCGACGAACGCCTTGCCCTGCGCGATGTCGAGGGCGTGCCAGAGCTCCTCGTCCGTGGCGTCGTCCTTGCCGAAGCGCAGGTTGCTCGCGACGGTCCCGCCGAACAGGAACGCCTTCTGCGGGATCACGCCGATCCGCGACCAGACGAGCTCGCGGTCCATGTCGCGGACGTCGACGCCGTCGATCAGGACACGCCCGCCGGTGGCGTCGTAGAAGCGCGGGATCAGGTTGATGAGCGTCGACTTCCCGCTGCCCGTGCTGCCGACGATCGCCGTCGTCTTGCCGGGCTCCGCGCGGAACGAGATGTCGTGGAGGACCGGCTCGTCGGCGCCCGGATAGCCGAAGTCGACGTTGCGGAACTCGACGACGCCGCGCTCCGGGCCCTGGGCGTCCGGGATGACCGGGTGCTCCGGATCATGGATCGAGGGCTTCGTCGTCAGCACCTCGCGGATCCGCTCGGACGACACCGCGGCCCGCGGAACGAGGATGAACATGAACACCGCGGTCAGCATCGCGAACAGGATCTGGGTCAGGTACTGCAGGAACGCGGTGAGATTGCCGATCGACAGCGCTCCGTCCTGGACGCGGACGGCGCCGAACCACAGCACGGCCACGGTCGACAGGTTGAAGATCGCGAAGATGACCGGTTGGGTGAGCGCGAAGAGCCGGCCGGCCGCAAGCTGGGTGGCGTACAGATCCTCGCTCGCGGTGCGGAAGCGCTGCTCCTCGTGGTGCACGCGGACGAACGCCCGGATCACGCGGACCCCGGCGAGGGTCTCGCGCATGACCTGATTGATCCGGTCGATCTTGACCTGGGTCGCGCGGAAGAGCGGGATGCCCCGGGCCATCACGAGCCCGATGACGAGCCCCATCAGCGGCACCACGACCAGCAGCAGGCCCGACAGCGGCACGTCCGTCTTCAGGGCCATGATCACGCCGCCGACGATGAGGATCGGTGCCGAGACCATGATCGTCAGGCCCATGAACACGACCTGCTGGACCTGCTGGACGTCGTTCGTGTTGCGGGTGATGAGCGACGCCGGCCCGAACTTGTTGACCTCGACCTGGCCGAACGTCTCGACGGCCGAGAACACGGCGTTCCGGACGTCCCGCGCGAAGCCGTTCGCCACGAGCGCGCTGAGGTAGACGCTGCCGATCGCCGCGACCCCGACCAGGGCCGTGATGAGGAGCATCAGCCCGCCGGTTCGGAAGATGTAGTCGATGTCGCCGGTGACGACGCCGAAGTTGATGATGTCGCCGTTCAGGTTCGGCAGGTACAGGTTGCCGATGGCCTGGACGAGCAGGAGCGCCATGATCACCGCGAGCTGATTGCGGTACGGCGCCAGGTGCGTGCGCAGCAGGCGGATCACGAGCGTGCCTCGTGGGCGGGTGTCCTGCTCGCATGGGCGACCAGCGCCTCGATCTTCGAAACGCGTGCGGACTTCGCGCGGGCCGTGACCGCTTCGAGCTCGTCAGCGGCCATCTTCTTCGCCATCTCGGCGCGCGCGGCGCGCAGCGCCTGGTGGCCGTGGAGCAGGCCCTGGAGGTCCTTCTCGGAGAGCCGCTCGAGGAGCTTGCTGAGGCCCTTGCGCCGGCGCGCGTCGATGTCGGCGAACAGGCGCCGCCCGCCTTCGGCCGGCTCGACGAGGATGACCCGCCGGTCCTCGGCATCGCGCCGGCGGGCAACGAGGCCGCGCGCCTCCATGCGGTCGACGACACCGGTGATGCTCGCCACGGAGATGTCGAGTGCCTCGGCGAGCCGGCTCATCGGCAGCGGCCCCGTGCCCTCGAGCAGGATCAGGACGTTGAGGTGGATCAGGCTGATCGAGCCGGCATGGAAACGCTGGAACGCGCCGATGAAATCGCGCGGGCCCCACGACGTGAGCACGTCGACGACCTCGCCCACGAGCGGACGGCTGCGCGCCGCACCGCTGTGCTTCTTCGATGTCGCATCGATATTCAATGTCACGCCGATAATCTAGATGATGCCGGACAATCCGGCAAGTGGCTCGCCGCTACCCTGTCGCCCGATGGCTGCCGCGCAACGCGGGACCGACCCCGCGACGGTGATCCGATCCCAGGTCGTCCTCGACGAGCACGACCACTCGCCCGACGGTCGATTCGCGGTCGTCGCCCGACGTTCCGTCGTCCGCGACCGGTATCGATCGCACCTCTGGCTGGTCCGGCTCGCGGGCGACGCCCGCCGACCGATCCAGCTGACGGACGGCAACGTCCGTGACTCGAACCCGCGCATCGCGCCGGACGGATCCGCGGTGGTCTTCAAGCGATCCCACGGCATGCCTGGCGGCGGCAAGCCGGCGCCGGATGCCGAGGCCCTCGTGCTGCCGATCTCCCGCGGGTTCCGCCCGGGCCGCGCCTGGGCGCTCCGGATCCCGAAGGATCGCGCCGTCGGCGACCTGGCGTGGTCGCCGGACGGACGGCGGCTCGCCCTGACAATCGAGGTCGACCCGCCACGGTTCCTCGTCGGGCCGGAGCCGCCCGAGGGCGAGGAGCCCACCGCGCGTCGCGTCACCCGGCTCGATTGGCACTGGGACGAGGCCGGCCACCTCGATCGCTGGTCGCACCTCCACGTGGTCGACGCGCGCCGGGGCGCCAAGCCGCGGCAGCGCACGAGCGGCGACTGGGGCGCGTCGCAGCCCGCCTGGTCCCCGGACGGCCGCTCGATCGCGTTCACCGCGGATCGCGCCGCCGATGCGGACCTGCATCCGCGCACCTCGATCTGGACGATCGACCCCGACGGCGACACGCCACCGCGCCAGGTCATCTCGACCGGCGGCCCCGCCGAGAAGCCCGCCTGGGCGCCGAACGGTCGATGGATCGCCGCGGTGGCCTACGTCGGCGACGAACCGCTGGACGACACCATGCCCGGGCCCGTCGTCGCGGCCGCCGACGGCTCCGGGGCACCACGTCCGCTCGCGCCCACGCTCGACCTGCCGGTCGGGACGTGGAACGACACGGACCTGCACGGCTGGGTCGCGGGCTCGCGGTCGACGCCGATCTGGGCGGACGACACGACCATCGTGGCGACGATCACGCAGCGTGGCCGGGCGAAGCCCTGGCGCTACCCCGTGGATCCGGAGACCGGGGCCGCCGCCGGGGCACCGGAGCCGTTGACGACCGACGAGATCGATGCCTACAGCCTCGCCGGGACCGCCGATGCGCGCGTTGCGCCCGATCGACGGGTGAGTGCGGTGGCGTGCATCGGCAGCCGGCCGATGGAGCTGGTGACGGTCCCGCTCTCAGCGGCGGCGGCGTCCGCGGCGGCGGCGTCCGCGGCGGCGGCCCCGGCGCGGGCGAGGCGGCGGACCACGATGGGCGGCCGCTGGTCGGCGCGGGTCCCGTGGCCAGAAATGCGCGAGCTCGATGCGCCCGGTGCCGGCGGCCCCATCCACACCTGGATCGCCTCGCCGGCGGGCGCGGGCGATGCGCCGCTGCCGACCATCGTCGACATCCACGGCGGCCCGCTCGGGGCCTGGGCACCCGCGCCGTCGATCGAGACGACGCTCCTGTGCGCCCGGGGCTACCGGGTCGTCCTCCCGAACATCCGCGGCTCCACGAGCTACGGTGGCGCCTGGATCCGGCCGCACCTCGGCAACTGGGGCGGACCCGACGCCGCCGACGTGCACGCGGCGCTTGACCACGTGATCGGCCTCGGGCTCGCCGATCCGGGCAGGCTGGGCGCGCTCGGGCTGTCCTACGGCGGGTTCATGGTCAACTGGCTGATGGGCACGACGGATCGATTCCGGGCCGGCGTCTCCGTTGCCGGGGTCACGAACCAGATCTCGGCGTGGGCCAACAGCGATTCGGGGGTCGAGTACAACCGCGCGTCGCTGCTCGGAGCGCCGCTCGATCCCGACGGCGCCGCGAAGCTCTGGCGCCAGAGCCCGCTGGCGAACGTGTCGAACGTGCGGACGCCGCTCCTCCTTCTGCAGGGCGAGGCCGACATCCGCTGCGGCCCGGAGGACAACGCGCAGCTGTTCACGGCGCTCCGGGTGCTGGGCCAGACGGTCGAATTCGTGCTCTATCCCGAGGAATCGCACGTGTACTTCACGGCCGGCCGGCCGGACCGGCGGATCGACCACATGACCCGGATGCTCGACTGGTTCGACCACTACGTGATGGCCTGAGCCACCTCCGCAGGGCTCCTCGACGCTGGCTCCTAGAGCAGGTCGCGCGGGATCACCTCGCGCCACGTGCGCTCGAAGAACGGCTCGCCGTCCAGGTCGACCTTGAGGTGGGCGGTCATGTCGAAGTCGGTCGGTGCGGTGTCGATACCGCCGTCGGCGACGATGACGATGCGGTGGCCGGCCCGATCCAGGCGGTACTCGCAGGCGTTCGCGAACCGGCCGGCGCCGGGGTGGACGTTCGAGGCGGTCATCTCGAGGGTCTCGCCGACGTAGAGCGTGGAGACGCCGTCCGGGAGCGTCGCGACGGACGCCTCGTGTGTGCGAACCGTTGCGGTTCCAGCCGCCGCATCCTCGACGACGTCCCATTGCGTCGGCTCGCTGACCTCGCTGCCGACCTCGGCCAGCCCCGGTGCGTCCGTCGCGAAGGCGGGTGGTGCCACCGCGTCGCGCGGCGTGAGCGGGAGCTCGAGGCGGCCGGCGTGGATCGTGAGGTCCCCGGCACCCGGCGAGGGCCAGATCACGGGCCAGTGCGCGCTCGCGAGGCCGAGGTGGACGCGATGGCCGGCGGGGAACCGGTAGCCCGCGACGCGAAGGGCGAGCGCGACCTCGTACGTCCGCCCGGCTTCGAGCGCGGTTGGCGTCTGGTGGGAATCACGATGGGTCAGGTTGAGGATGCCCTCGCTGACCTGCTCGATGGAGCCGTCGGGGAGGACGCAACCGAGGCGAGCGACGAGCGTCGCGACCGGCTGTGTTGCGGCAACCGTGAGCTTCGCAACCGGCACGCCGAGCACGTCGATCGGTGCGTCGAGCGGTTGCGACACCCATGCGGGCCCGGCGCCGGCCTCGAGGCGGAGGTCGCCCGCGAGGCCGTTCGGGGGATGGCCGGCGCCCCAGCACAGCGAGCCGCCGCGGATCCCGGCCGTCGGGCGGTGGGCGAACGTCGTTGCGGCAGCCGGTCCCGCGGAATCCGCAAGCAACCCGTCGCGCAGGTACAGCGTGCGCACCTCCGGATCGGCGGGCGGCCACGTCGGCGTCGCCCGCCACTCCCCCTCGAGCCGCTTCGGGAACCGTTCGGGCGGCGTCGGGTCGCGGTGGAACCACGTCAGCGCCGGCTCGGCGTCCGCGCCGTTCTGATCGTCCCTGCACCAGCGGTCGAACCACCGAACCATCTCGCGCAGCCAGTCAATGTTCGGACCCGGGTAGGCGGAATCCGGCAGCCCGTGCACCCACGGCCCAACGATCGTCCGTCTCGCCACGGCGCCGGTGCACCGTGCCTGCATCCGGACCGCGGCATCGACGTACTCGTCCATCCAGCCCGTGAGGTGGAGGATCGCGGCCTCGATGCGGCCGTACTCGGGCGCCAGCGAGCCACGTCGCCAGTACGGCCCGTCGCGCTGCTGCCGAGCCCACTCGAACAGCCAGACCGGCGTCGCCTCCAGGCGCTCGCGCCATCGGTCGCGCCACGCGTCGCCCCACACCCCGGGCGCCGCCGGCAGCGCGTTCATCGCGACCTGGCTGACGGAGTACTGCGCCATCTCGCTGACCGACATCGCGCCGCCGACGTAGTGGACGTCATCCGTGTACCGATCGTCCGTCGCCTGGATCGGCACGATGGCCTTGAGGTGCGGGGGTCGCGTCGCCGCGACCTGGATCGAGGTGAATCCGCCGTACGACAGGCCCCACATCCCCACGGCACCCGTGCACCATGGTTGCGCCGCCAGCCACTCCACCACGTCGTGGCCATCGAGCGTCTCCGCCTCGGTGTATTCGTCCATCGCCACGCCACCGGACGAGCCCGTCCCACGGACGTCGAGGCGGGCGTACGCGTATCCGTGGGCCGCGAGGTACGCCGCGAGCGAGAGGTCCCAACCGGCCGACCAGTCGTCCTTGCGATACGGGTCGATGTTGAGGATCACCGGCACGGGGTCGGCGGTCCCGGCGCGGAGCGGCAGGAACAGGTTGACCGACAGCTCGACGCCGTCTCGTGCCGGCACGCGCACGTCGGCGCGGAGGTCGACGCCCAGGTCCGCCGGATCGACGGCGCGGGCCACCAGCGAGCCGGCCGTCGTCGATGGGGTCACGCGACCGAGGATAGGTGGCGCCGGACACCCGGCGGCTGTGGCCCGCGATATCGGCACCATCACTACCGGGGGCCCAATGCGCGCCTCGCCACGGCCTGGACGACCTTGGAACCGCGCTTGGAGGTCGGTCCCAACGATGGCGTCGATACGACGTGCCACAACGCCCGACGACCTCGACCGATGGAGCCCGTGAAGCGGCCCAAGGCCTCTGATAGCGATGGCAGCGATACCGGCGCGGCTAACGTAGCCGGGCACGAGGGCGAATCAGGGTCCGCTATCGTCGGGCGGTGACCACGGCCTACGACGCGATCGTGATCGGGCTGGGCGCGCTCGGCAGTGCCGCCGCGTGCCGGCTCGCGATGGCGCCGGGCAATCCCCGTGTCCTCGGCCTCGAGCAGTTCGAGCTGGGCCACGACAAGGGCGCATCGCAGGACGTGTCGCGGATCACGCGCGTCAGCTACCACCGCCGCGAGTACGTCGAGCTCGCGATCGAGGCGCAGGCGGCATGGCGCGAGATCGAGGATGCGGCCGGCGAGCAGGTGATCACGTTTACCGGCGGGCTCGACCTCGGGCCGCGGGACGCGCCCGAGGACATCGACGACTACGCGACCGCGATGACCGCCGCGGGCGTGTCGTTCGAGTGGCTCGACGAGGTTGAGATCAGCCGGCGCTGGCCGGTGTGGCGCCTGCCCGCCGGCACGCGCGGCATCTTCCAGGAGCGCGGCGGAATCGCGGATCCCGAGCGCGGCAACCCGGCGCACCGCCGCCTCGCGACCGAAGCCGGCGCCGAGCTCCGCCAGCACGCCCGGGTGGTGGCGATCCGTGACCACGGCGCCGAGTACGAGGTCGCGCTCGAGGACGGCACGACCGCAGTCGGCGGCAGCGTGATCATCGCGGCGGATGCGTGGACGAATGACCTCACGGCGCCGCTCGGCTACGAGCTGCCGCTCAGCGTGACCCGGGAGCAGGTCACGTGGTACGAGCCGAAGAACCCCGAGGCCTTCGAACCGGACCGCTTCCCGATCTGGATCTGGCTCGGCCAGCCCTCGTTCTACGGGTTCCCGACGTACCGCGGCCCGGGCCCGAAGATCGGCGAGGACGTCGGCGGCCGGCCGACGACGGCGCGAACCCGTTCGTTCGACCCGGACCTCGACTGCCTCGACCGGACGAGCGCCTTCATGGCGAGCTACCTGCCCGGCGCCATCGGGCCGGCGGTGCAGACGAAGACATGTCTGTACACGCTCACGCCGGACCGGGACTTCGTGCTCGATCGGGTACCGGAGCATCCCGGGGTCGTGGTCGCGCTCGGCGCCGCGCACAGCTACAAGTTCGCGGCGCTGTTCGGCAAGGAGCTGGCGTGGCTCGCGTTGAATCGAGGGCTTGCGTCTGACGCGAGACTCGGTATGTTCCGAATCGACCGGCCCGCGCTCAGCGTACCGGCCACGAATCTCGCGTCGAGGAGCTGACCGAACAACGATTCGCGTTGCGTCCGTTCGCAGCGCGTGCGAACCTAGCAGCCGCACCCGCGCGATGAGGCGCCTGGAGGAGAGACCGGCGTCCGTCGCTCCCACGGAGGAGAACGACATGCGATCGCGTCAGGCTCGCGGCGCCGCGGGCGCCCTCGCGACACTCGGACTGCTGGGAGGGCTGGTGATCGCCGCCCCGACCGCGGCCGCCGATCCCGTCATCTTTCGTGCCGGGACCACCCAGGACTTCGATGCCTCGAACCCGTACCAGGCGGCCCTCGTCTCGAGCTACGAGGCGTTCCTCCTGACGTACAACCTCATGGTCGACTTCGGCCCCAACCTGGAGCCCGTCCCAGGCTTTGCCGAGTCGTGGGACCGCGCCGCGGACAAGGTGACGTTCCACATTCGGCCGGGCATGAAGTGGTCGGATGGCGAGCCGGCGACGTCCGACGATGCGTGCTTCAGCTGGCAGCTCGCGCTCGATGCGGCGGCCGACGAGTCGAACGTCGGCATCGGGTACATCGACGTCAGCCTCACCGACGCGGGCGTCACAAAGGTGGAGTGCCCCGATCCCCAGACGCTCATTGCGTCGACCACGGATCAGTCGGATCGCATCTTCCAGATCTACATGCCCATCATCCCGAAGCACATCTACGGCAAGTACGACTACAAGGAGCTCGGGAGCGAGGACTTCAAGGGCTTCGATGCGCCGCTCGTCGGCACCGGCCCGTACACGCTGGCCGAGTGGAAGACGGGCCAGTACATGCGCTTCGTCCGCAACCCCAACTACTGGGGCACGCAGGGCTTGGCGGACGAGGTCGTGCTCCAGGTCTTCAGCAGCTCGGACACGATGGTCCAGGCGCTCAAGACCGGTGACCTCGACTACGCCCATGGCGTGAACGCGAGCCAGCTCAAGCAGCTCCAGACGGAGGAGAACATCGCGACCGTCGTCGGCTCGGCTAACGGCTGGACGCAGCTCGCGTTCAACACCTATGGCACGGGCACCGGCAAGACGATCAAGGACGGCGGCCCGTCGACCAAGGCCCTCCTCGATCCTGCCTTCCGCGACGCGCTCGGCTACGCGATCGACAAGCCGACGCTGGTCGAGAAGGTCCTCGGCGGCTACGGCGACGTGGGCACGACGATCGTGCCGCCGGTCAACACGCAGTTCCACGTCGACCCGACGACGCCGCGGACCTTCAACATCGACATGGCGAAGCAGAAGCTGGATGCGGCGGGCTACGTGCTCGATCCGGCGACGAACAAGCGCCTCGACAAGGAAGGCAAGCCAATCGTCCTCCGGCTGTACATGCCGGACTCGGACGAGAACTACCCGAAGGCGGCGGAGTTCATCAAGGACTGGTACGGCCAGCTCGGCATCGAGCTCCAGCCCAACAAGATGGACAGCGACGCCCTGATCGACCTCCTGCTCCCGCCGGAGTACGACCCGGATCATCCGAACAAGTACAAGGCGGACTACGACATCGAGCTGTGGGGCTGGGCCGGCAATCCGGACCCGAACGCCCTGCTCCAGATCTTCCGGTGCGACCAGATCGGCAGCTCGTCGGACAGCAACTGGTGCAACGCCGACTACGACAAGATGTACGACGATCAGGCCAAGCTGTCGGGCGATGCGCGCAAGGCCGTGCTGACCCAGATGCAGAACCTGGTCTACGACCAGGCCGTTTACGACATCCTCTACTACGACGCGAACCTGGATGCGTACCGGACGGACAAGTTCGCGGGCTGGCGGAACCAGCCGTCGAACGGCACGCCGATCTTTTCCTACGGCACGCTCCAGTACACGCTCTTCACCGACGCGACCGCGGTCCCGACCCCGGGCCCCACGGTCGTGGCAACGGCGGGCCCGGTGGCCTCCGGCGGTCCGGCGACGACGCCGCCGCCGAGCACCGGTCCGACCTCCGGCACGGGCGACAACACAACGGTGATCCTCATCGGGGCGATCGTCGTGATCGTGGTCGTCGGTGGCTGGTGGTTCCTCCGCCGTCGCGGCGCGAAACCCGTCGAGGAGGAGTAGCCCAGCAGCCTCGCTGATGCTGGGCAGATCGTCGTCGAGGGGCGCCCAACCGCGGCCCGCGACCCC
>DASSHR010000010.1:0-14449 GCA_035692745.1 Candidatus Limnocylindrales bacterium
GAGCAGCTCGGCCACCGGCAGCGTGGGCGTGGACTGCGCGAGGCGGTTGCCGAACTCGATGCGGTGGCACATCTCGAGCTTGTCGATGAGCACGTCGACCGGCCGGCGGTGCGCCTCGTCGACGAAGTAGCCCTGGTGCTGGCCGAAGAGCGCGTTGTGGCGCCTGTCGGGGGTGTAGCCCTCGCGCTCGAGCAGTGCGAACACCGCCTTGCGGTCCTTCGACCGGGTGGCGAAGTCCAGGTCGACCTCGACGCGACGCGTCCGGTGCGTCCAGCCCGGCGCGTGGGCCCGGACAGCCATGCCGCCCATCAGGCGCAGGAGCAGGCCCTCGCGATCGGCGGCCTCGACGATCCGAAGCGCCTCGGCGAGGGGATCATCGAGCGTGCGGCTGCCCGGCTCCATGGCGGGCGGAGTATAGGCATGCGCCGCGTGCGAAAAACGCTTGCATCCCGTTAGCGACGCGGCGAAGATGGCAGCCGACGATGCGCTCCGGGAGCGGAGGCACGGGCGCAGCCGAATCCCCATCCGGCACGTCCCCGCGCCGATCGTCAGAGGAGTGGGCGTGCGCACGTTGCGCCGCCAGAACGTTGGAGGAGCACTTGGCCACCACGCGCAGCACCCTGCCCCGGCTCGCAGTCCTCGGAACGGCCATCGCGCTGTTCGCCGCGGCCTGCGCCAACGGCGGGGCCACCACGGCCCCAGGCACCGGCGGCACCGGCAGCTCCGGCTGGACGCCGGATGCCACCCTCCTGGCCGCGGCGAAGGCCGAGGGCCAGCTCACGACGATCGCCCTGCCGCACAGCTGGTGCGATTACGGCGACATGCTGACCCAGTTCAAGGCGAAGACCGGGCTCACGATCAACGAGCTCAACCCGGACGGCGGTTCGGGCGACGAGGTCAACGCCATCAAGCAGAACCAGAGCGGCGGCCAGAACGCGCCGGACGTCATCGACGTCGGCCTGTCCTTCGGCCCGCAGTCCGTCGCCGACGGCATCCTCGCGCCGTACAAGGTCTCGACCTGGGAGACGATCCCGGCGTCGGCGAAGGATCCCGACGGCAACTGGTACGGCGACTACTACGGCGTCATGGCCTTCGAGGTCAACACGGACGTCGTGAAGAACCCGCCGGCCGATTGGGCCGACCTGCAGAAGGCGGACTACAAGAACGCCGTCGCGCTGGCCGGTGACCCGACGGTCTCCAACCAGGCCATCTCCGCGGTCTGGGCAGCGGGCATCGCCACGGGCGGCAGCCTCGACAACGCCCAGCCGGGCCTCGACTTCTTCAAGACCCTCAACGCGGCAGGGAACTTCGTCCCGGTCATCGGGAAGACGGCGACCGTTGCCAGCGGTGAGACCCCGATCCGCCTCGCGTGGACGTACAACGCCCTCGCGGACAACGACGCGCTCAAGGGCACCCCGCCGATCAAGACGATCGTTCCGAAGTCGGCAGTGTTCGGCGGCATGTACGTCCAGGCGATCAGCAAGTACGCCCCCCATCCGAACGCGGCGAAGCTCTGGATGGAGTACCTGTACTCCGACGAGGGCCAGATCACGTGGATGAAGGGCTACTGCACCCCGATCCGCTACGACGACCTCAAGAAGCGCAACGTCATTCCGGCGGATGTCGCGGCCAAGCTGCCCGACACCACCGGCGTCCAGCTCCCGACCCTCGATCAGATCAACAAGGCGTCTGACCTGATCACCAAGGGCTGGGCGGCTGCGGTCGGCGCAACCGTCAAGTAGGTCCCGAAACCAGGCGTGCGGTGACGGCTCAGGCCGCGCCGCTTGACGAACGGGGTGGGCTTCCGGCCCGCCCCGTTCGACGCCGCTTCCCGGTGGCGTGGCTCGGGCTCGCGCCGTTCGCCATCTTCAGCACCCTGTTCCTCGTCCTCCCGACGATCTACCTCATCGTCGCGAGCCTCCAGGACCGACAAGGTGCGTTCACCCTCGACAACTACACCGGCCTCACCGACCCGACGGTCGTGCAGGCGTACAGCAACAGCATCGAGATCAGCCTCGTCACCGCCATCGGCGGCGGGATCTTCGGGTTCCTGCTCGCGTACTCCGTGATCGCGGGTGGCCTGCCCGGGTTCCTTCGTTCGGCCCTGATGACGTTTTCCGGCGTGGCCTCGAACTTCGCCGGCGTCCCGCTGGCCCTCGCCTTCGTCTTCACGCTCGGCCGTCAGGGGCTCGTGTCCGCGATCCTCCGTGACGTGTTCAAGATCGACATCTATGGCGCCGGCTTCACGATCTACTCGAAGATCGGCCTCGAGCTCGTCTACATGTACTTCCAGTTCCCGCTCATGGTGCTGGTCATCGCACCGGCGATCGACGGCCTGAAGAAGGAATGGCGCGAGGCCTCCGAGGTCCTCGGCGCGAGCTCGGCGCAATACTGGCGTCGTGTTGCGCTGCCGATCCTGCTGCCCTCGCTGCTCGGCACCGTGATCCTCCTGTTCGGGAACTCGTTCGGAGCGCAGGCCACGGCCTACCAGCTCACGAGTGGCCTGATCAGCCTCGTCACGATCGTGATCTCGGCGCAGATGCGCGGCGACGTCCTGTTCAACCCGGGCCTCGGCTACGCGCTCGCGATGGGCATGGTCGTGATCATGTCGGCGTCGATCGCGGTGTACTCGCTCCTGCAGCGCCGCTCGGAACGGTGGCTGCGATGAGCCAGGGCAGCGGCGGCGCGGGCTCGACCATCGCCGCGACGATGTACATGAAGCAGGCGCTCGGCAACAAGCCGTCACGCCGCCGGCGTCGCGGGCTCGGCTCCATCGTGTGGTGGATCGTCTTCCTCATCGGCGTCCTGTACTTCTTCGTCCCGCTCGTCGCGACGCTCCTGTTCTCGCTCAAGCCGGCGGCGTTCGGTGATGCCTACGTCGCGACGGCCCACGACACGGAGCTGTTCGGCTCGCTCCTGTACTCGTTCGTCATCGCGATCATCACCGTGATCGGGAGCACGCTCCTGATCGTGCCGACGGCGTACTGGGTGCGGCTCAAGGTGCCGCGGGCGCGGCCCTTGGTCGAGTTCATCACGCTGCTGCCGTTCGTCGTGCCGCCCGTGATCCTCGTGTTCGGGCTGCTCAACACGTACAGCCACCCGCCGCTGTTCCTGACCGAGACGAACCTCGGCAATGACGTCCTGATGGTCTGCGCGTATATCGTCCTGTCGTTCCCGTACATGTATCGCGCGGTCGACACGGGTCTGCGAGCGATCGACATCAGGTCGCTGACGGAAGCCGGCCAGAGCCTGGGCGCGGGCTGGTTCCGGATCCTGTGGTCCGTGATCCTGCCGAACCTCCGGGTCTCGATCCTGGCCGGCGCCTTCCTGACGGTGGCGATCGTCGTCGGCGAGTTCACCATCGCGATCTTCCTGGGGCGCAAGACGTTCGCCCCGTTCCTGTCGATCCTCGGCGACCACGATCCGTACGAGCAGGGAGCCGTGACGCTCGTCAGCTTCGGGATCACATGGCTGGCGATGGGTCTCATCGGTCTCGTCGGGCGCGGCTCGCGCGCCCGCATCCAGGTAGCCGGCGCCCACTGACGGCAGCGAGGAGCATCCATTGGCCTACCTGGAGCTGAGCCACGTGCGCAAGGCGTTCCCCGGCGGCACGGTTGCCGTCGAGGACTTCTCGCTGTCGGCAGAGCAGGGCGAGTTCGTCTCGTTCCTGGGACCGTCCGGGTGCGGCAAGACCACGACCCTGCGGATGATCGCGGGCTTCGAGCGCCCCACGAGCGGCACGATCACGCTCGACGGCCGTGACATCACCGACATCTCGCCCAACCAGCGCAACGTCGGCATGGTCTTCCAGTCGTACGCGCTCTTCCCGAACATGACCGTCGCCGACAACGTGGCGTTCGGCCTGACGATCCGGAAGCGGCCGAAGGACCAGGTCACGAAGCGCGTCGACGAGCTCCTCCAGATCGTCAACCTGCCGGACAAGGGCAAGCGCTACCCGTACCAGCTCTCGGGCGGCCAGCAGCAGCGCGTCGCGCTGGCGCGCGCGCTCGCCTTCGAGCCCCAGGTCCTGCTGCTCGATGAGCCGCTGTCCGCGCTCGACGCCAAGATTCGCGTCGCCCTGCGGCAGGAGATCCGCTCGATCCAGCGGCAGCTCGGGATCACGACGGTCTACGTCACCCACGACCAGGAAGAGGCGCTCTCCCTGTCCGACCGCGTCGTGGTGATGAGCGAAGGCCGCATGGAGCAGGTCGGGCACCCGTTCGAGATCTACAACTTCCCGGCGACCGCGTTCGTGGCCTCGTTCGTGGGCACGCTCAACGTCCTCCCGGGCGTGGTGGTGAACGCGGGCAGCGGCGAGCTGACGATCGCCGGCCAGCGCGTCCGGCTCAAGTCCAGCTTCGAGGGCGTGGTCGGACGTGAGGTGAAGGTCGCGCTGCGACCGGAGATGGTCTCGCTCGGCAGCGCCGGCGACGCCGAGAACCACCTGACGGGCAAGGTCACCGACGTGAGCTTCCTCGGCTCCATCGTTCGGATACGCGTCGGGCTCGCCGGCGAGAACGGAGCTGACGGGCCGACCGTCATCCTCGACGAGTTCAACGAGCCGACGCTCAAGCTGCCCACCCTCGGCGACACCGCCACGGTCAACTTCCCGCAGGTCGGCCCGCTCGTCCTCGACGCGAAGGCGCCGGTGGAATCGCTCGAGGAGCTGATCGCGGAAGGGTGAGCCGCTCCGGTGCTCGCGATCTGCTGGATGGCATCGACCTGCTCGTCTTCGACAAGGACGGGACCCTGATCGAGTTCCACCTGATGTGGGGAAACTGGGTCGAGGAGCTCGCGAATCGACTCGAGCGCGCCTCCGGGCTGGCCCTTCGCGACCGCCTGTACCCGCTCCTCGGCGTGGATCGATCGACCGGCTTCGTGCAGGCGCATGGCCTCCTCGCCGCGACCCCGATGTCGCGCATCCGCGACGTGGTCCAGGCGGACGTCGCGGAGGCGGGCGCAACTCCGGACGACGCGGCGGCCGCGGTCGCGGCGGCGTGGCACGCGCCGGATCCCGTGGCACTCGCCCATCCGGTGACGAACCTGCCGAAGCTCCTGGACGGCCTCCGGGCCCGCGTCCGGACCTTCGCGGTTGCGACGAGCGACGACCGCGACCCGACCGAACGGACACTTGCCGCACTCGGGATCCGAGAGCGGTTCGCCGAGCTCGTGTGTGCGGACGACGGCATCCGCACCAAGCCATCCCCCGACCCCGTGCTCCACCTGTGCCGCACCCTCGGCGTGCCGCCGGAACGCACCGCCGTGGTCGGCGATTCACCGGCCGACCTGCTGATGGGTCGGGGCGCGGGCGCCGCCCGCTCGATCGCCGTCCTCACCGGCGTCGGCGACCGCGACGCGCTCGAACCGTATGCGGACGCGCTCATCGCTTCGATCGCGGAGCTCGCCTAGTACTCCCTTCCTATCGTTCCCGACCCGACCAGACCGTACGGTTCCGATCTCGTGAGGTGCACGACCGCACCGCATGACATCGGCCCGGGCTGGACCCGGGCAAAGGGAGCTTGCCAGGCCCCATGGCACTTGCAGCGCGGCCGCGGACGGCCGCCAAGGTGGTGACCCTGCAGGGCGCCGCCCCGGACGCGACACCGCAGCATGCCCCGACCAGGCACTCGACGGCGCGCGCCGCCGGCCGGACGGGCGCCGATGCCCTGCGCCGCCTCGCCTCCGAGCTCTCCGGCTCCGATGCGCTCCAGCCCGTGCTCGAGGAGGTCCTCGACAACTCCGAGCGGCTGTTCCATTCGGATCGCGCCGGCCTCTGGCTCTGGCACGACCTTGCCGAGCACCCGCTCGAGCTCGTGGCGCGGCGCGACTTTCCGGACGAGATCGAGCGTCGCGTCGCCGCCGCGACGCGCGATTCCAACCTGGCGGGCTTCGAATCGGTCCGCACGCGGCGCGTGCTCGTCTTCAACGCCGACGACCCGACGCTCACGGCGGACATGCGCGCCCTGTATGCGGCCAACGGGATCGCCTCGCTGTGCTTTGTGCCGGCCACGTTCCGCGGCGAGCCGGTCGCGCTGCTGGTGCTCTACCACCGCACGCCGTACGACTGGTCCGCGGACGAAACGGCGCTCGCCGGCAGCTTCGGCGACACGATCGCCACGGCCATCGGCAACGCGCGCCTCATGGCCTCCGTGGAGAACCTGGCGGCGCGCCTGCGGGCGATCCAGGACCTGTCAGCCCGGCTGAGCGGCATCCAGGACGTGCGCGGCATCGGCGAGACGATCGTCGCCGAGGCGCACAACCTCATCGAGTTCGACACCCTGCGCGTGTACCAGGTCGAGCACGACAGCGGCTGGTGCGAGCCGATCGCCTTCCAGGGCACGTTCATGGGCCGCTCGGATCCCGATCCCGAGATGCTTCGGGTGCGGATCGGCGAGGGCCTCACCGGCTGGGTGGCCGAGCACGGCCAGCCGATCGTGCTGGGCGACGCCCACACGGATGCGCGAAGCCTCGTCGTCGGCCAGACCAACGGACCCGAATCGATGCTCGTCGTGCCGATGACCCACGAGGAGCACGTCCACGGCGTCGTCGTCGTGTCCCGCCTCGGCCGCGATCGGTTCGAGGCCAGCGACGAGATGACGATGACCATCTTCGCGGGCACCGCCGCGCAGGCGCTGGTGAACGCGGAGCGACTGGGCCAGCTGCGCCAGCAGCAGGAGGAGCTGGAGCACCAGCTCGTGAGCCAGCGCCGCCTGATGGCGGTCAACGAGCGGCTGCTCTCGACCCTCGACCCGACCGGCGTGCTCGAGATGATCGCCGACTCGCTGAAGAGCGTGGTCATCTACGACTCGCTCACCATCTATCGCATCGATCGAGCCCGCGGCGTGCGCCGCCCGGTCATCGCCCGTGACCGGTTCGCGGAGCTCATCCTCGGCTACGACGCGCCGATCGGCACGGGCCTGACCGGCTGGGCGGTCGACCACCGCGAGGCCGTCATGGCCAACGACGCGCACATGGATCCCCGCTCGATCCAGATCCCGGGCACGCCGTTCGAGCCGGAGTCGATGGTCATCGTCCCGCTGATGGCCGAGGGCGAGGTCCTGGGCACGCTCAACATCGGCCGGATGGGCGGCGAGGACGCGCACTACAGCCAGAACGAGTTCGAGCTGACGAAGCTCTTCGCCGCGCAGGCCGCGATCGCGCTGCGCAACGCCGACACCCACGACGAGGTGAAGGTCCAGGCGGAGCGTGATGCGCTCACCGGACTGCGCAACCACGGCGCGTTCCAGCGCGAGCTCCAGGCGTCGCTGGGCGTCGCGGGCCGCACGGTCTCCGTGCTGATGATGGATCTCGACCGGTTCAAGGGCTACAACGACCGCAACGGCCATCCCTCCGGCGACGACCTGCTCGTGGCGGTCAGCCGGGCGATCGAGTCGTGCATCCGCCAGAGCGATCGCGCGTACCGCTACGGTGGCGACGAGTTCGCGGTGATCCTGCCCGACGTCCCTCGCCCGGGCGCCGAGGAGGTCGCCCGCCGCATCCGCGCGGCGATCGAGGCCATTCCGGATGAGAGCGGTGGCCCGCACGTGACGATCAGCATCGGCATCGCCTGCCATCCCGAGGACGGCGCCGACAAGGACAACATCGTCGAGACGGCGGACCAGGCGCTGTTCCTCGCCAAGGGCGCGCCGTTCCGCAACTCGCGCGACCAGTTCGTCGCGGCGCTGGACGAGACCGCGATGGGCCTGCTCGACGGCCTGGGCGCCGAGGAGCTGCTCGATTCCATCCTGACGCGGGCGGCGCGCCTCCTCGGCGTGCGCACCGGCTACGTCTACATCGGCGAGCCCGGCGACGATCACATCACGGTCCGGGCGGCCATCGGCGCGATGGCCGAGTTCGTGGCCTTCGAGCTGCCCGTGGACCAGGGCATCGGCGGGCAGGTGTTCCAGACGGGTCGACCGCTCGTCGTCGACGACTACGACACGTTCGAAGGCCGGTCCCCGACGTTCATGGGCCGGATCGGAGCGGGCGTCGGCGTGCCGCTGACCGTCGGCGGCCGCGTCGTCGGGGTGCTCGGCCTCGCCTCGGGCACGAACGAGCGCGTGTTCCGCCAGCCCGAGGTCGATGCGCTCACGAAGTTCGCGCAGCTCGCATCGATCGCGCTCGAGAACGCCCGGCTCCAGGAGCAGGCGCTGTCACCGCGAGATCCCGTCACCGGCCTGCCGACCCGGGAGACGCTGATCCAGCGCGTGGTCGATGGGCTCGAGGCGCCGCCGATGGGCGTTCCGGCGCAGCCGGTGGCGGTCGTCCTCCTCGACGTCGACCGCTTCGAGATCGTCAACGAGAGCCTGGGCCACGCGGCCGGCGATCGCGTGCTGCGCGAGGTCGGGCAGCGGCTGGAGGCGTGCCTCGGGCCCGAGGACACCGTCGCGCGCTTCGGCGGCGACACGTTCGCCGTGCTCCTGCCGGGCCGCGACACGGACGCGGCGATGGCGTTTGCCGAGCAGGCAAGGATCCAGCTCAAGCCGCCGTTCGACGTGAACGGCCGGACGTGGTTCATCAGCGCCAGCATGGGCGTGTCCGTCGGGATGCCCGGCAACACCGGCGGCGGCGATCTGCTGCAGGAGGCGGAGATCGCGCTCGTCGGCGCGAAGCGGAGCCGAAGCGTGCGGGTTGCGCTGTACGACCCGCTGAGCAGCCGCGGCGCGCTCCAGCGCCTCGACGTGGAGGCGGAGCTGTGGAGCGCCATCGAGCACGATGAGCTGACGGTCCACTACCAGCCCATCCTCGACCTGCGGGCCTCGCGGATCGTCGGGTTCGAGGCGCTCGCGCGGTGGCAGCACCCCTCGCGCGGGCTCGTCCTGCCGGTCGACTTCATCGCGCTCGCCGAGGAATCCGAGCTCATCGTCGCGATCGGGCGGCTGATCCTCGAGAAGGCGTGCCGCCAGGCTGCGCTGTGGCGCAAGCGCTGGCCGGCCGAGAACCTCGTGATGAGCGTGAACCTGTCACCGCGGCAGTTCCTCGACCCGGACCTGGCCGACGGGATCAGCCGCGTGCTGCGAGCGACCGGGCTCGAACCGTGCGCCCTCGAGCTCGAGATCACCGAGTCGAGCGTGATGGACGGCTCCGAGGCCAGCCTCGCGGTCCTCCAGCAGCTTCGGGCGCTCGGCGTGCGCGTGGTCCTCGACGACTTCGGGACGGGCTACTCCTCGCTCGCGTACCTGCGCCAGCTGCCGCTCGACACGATCAAGATCGACCGGTCGTTCGTCACGGACCTCGACGTCAAGGATCCGAACGTCGGCATCGTCCGGGCGGTCGTCTCACTGGCCCACGGCCTCGGCATCACGGTGGTCGCCGAAGGCATCGAGACCGAAGAGCAGGCGCATCGCCTGCGCGACCTCGGCTGCGACATGGGTCAGGGATTCGTGTGGGCCCATCCCGCGCCGCCCCTGCAGGTCGGCACGTTCATGGGCCGCCGGCTCGAGGGCAGCCAGTCGCTGCCGGTGGCCGACGCGGATGCGTGTACCGAGGTGTTGCCGCCGCTCGAGGCGGCGGCGGGAGCTCGGCGCCCCCGTGCTGGACGAGGGCGCCCGATGGTCAGCGGCGGCCGCCCCCGAAGATCCGGAGCAGGAACAGGAAGAGGTTGACGAAGTCCAGGTAGAGATGCAGCGCGCCGATCACGGCCGCCTTCTCCACCGAGCCCGTCGCCTGCACCAGGTTCCCGGCCTGGATCCGCTGGACATCCCACGCGGTGAGGCCCGTGAAGATCACGACGCCGATGATCGAGATGATGAAGCCGAGCGGACCGCTCGCGAGGAACACGTTCACGACCATCGCGACGATGAGACCGAGGACGCCCATCGAGAGGAAGCCGCCCATGCTGGCGAGCGAGCGCTTGGTCGTGTAGCCGTACAGAGCGGCGCCGCCGAACATGGCACTGGCCGACAGGAACGCGGCCGCGACGGACTCCTGCGTATACAGAGAGACGATGAGGCCCATCGTCAGCCCGAGACTCGCTGCGTAGACGAAGAAGAGCCCCAGCGCGAGGGTCGCGTTGATGCGGCGGATGCCCCACTGGATGCCGATCGCCAGCGCGAGCTGGGCGATGATCAGGACGAGGAAGTTGCGCGCTGCGAACGTCAGGAGCGCGTCATTCGCCTGCGCGAACGTGGCGATCGCGGCCGTCACGAGGAGGCCGGCGAACATCCAGAAGAAGGCTTGGGTGAGGAAGGCGCCCTGGACGGCGACCTGCGCCTGACCGTTGATGACGACGCCGCGATTGTCGCCCGGCGCCCCGTACCCGGGGCCGGTGCTGCCCGGGACGTTCTGGAAGCTCACGTTCTGTTCTCCCTTCGGGTGGTCGATCCCGGCTTTCGGGCCGGGGTCGAGTCACGTGATTCTGCACGTTCCGCTGCGCGTGCCAAGACCCACACGAGGTCGGCAAGGCGATTGAGGTACGGAATGAGGTGTGGGCCCGGGACGAGCCCGTCGCGGGACAACCCGACGGCGCGCCGTTCGGCTCGGCGCAGGATCGTCCGGGCCAGCTCGAGCGCCGCACTCGTGGGGGTCTCGCCGGGGACGACGAACTCCTTCGGCATCTCGATGTGGCGTTCGAGCTCGACGAGGGTCGCCTCGACGCCCCGAACCATCGGCTCCGACACGCGGGTCACGCCGTCCTGGAGCCGATCCCACGCCTCGGGTGTCGTCGCCAGCTCCGCGCCGACCACGAACAGCTCGCGCTGGAACCGCAGGATCAGCGGCGCGAGGCCGCCGAGGCCCGCCGGCAGCGTGCCGTGGCGGCCCTTGACACCGAGGTTCGCTCGAGCGATGCCGAGTGCCGCGATGGCCTCGTCGATCGTGCCGTACGCCTCGGTGCGCGGGTCGTCCTTGCCGATGCGCGCGCCGCCGTAGAGGAGGCCGGTGGTCCCGTCATCGCCCTTCGTCGTCGCGACGACGGAATCGATCGGGCTGCGGTTGCTCACGAACGAATCAACGACGCCGTCATCGGGATGCGTGGACGGCGGCTACCACATGAGGCCCGCGTCGCGCGGGTCCCAGCGTTCGGCAAGCAGCGTGACCTTGACCGGATGCTCCACGACCGACTCGGCCTGCTCCTGCACCTGGGCGATCATCGAGCCGGCGTACGGGCAGAAGGGGGTCGTCAGGATCATCTTGATCTCGGTCTCGTTCTGGCCGAGCAGGATCTGCTTGATCAACGCCAGCTCGACGACGTTCATCCCGATCTCCGGGTCGACGACGGCGCGCAGGGCGTCGAGGATCGCCAGCTCGGTTGCGCGCCGCTCGGCATCGAACAGCGGCGCGCTCGGCGCGGCGCTCGGCGCGGCGCCCGACTCGGGGGCAGCCTGCTCTGCCGGGGCGGTGGTCTCGGCGGTATCGGTCACGTGCTCAGGGTACAACAGCCCGTCGGGAAACCCCAGCGCCGGAGTCGGGATTAAGGGGATCCCGTAGCCCTGCACGCCGGCGATGCACGCTGAACGCACAAAGCGGTCGCTACGGGATCGCCGGAATGCCCGAGGAGCCCCGACCGCTTTGCGGGCGCCGGCACCCCGAACGTGTTGAGCGACCGGTTGCGTCCAGATGGCTCGTCACGGCGCGCGGCAGGCCCTCCGGGTCGTCGCAAACCGCGGATTTGTGCAATCAGCGTTCATGGCGCCCGACTGGTCTGGTCTCGACAGGCAGCGTGATCGCCATCGTCGTGCCGTGGCCCACGCCCGGTGCCGCCGTGGAGCGCGCCGAGATCGTCCCGCCGTGGGCTTCGACGATCGCCCGTGCGATCGCCAGGCCCAGGCCGGACCCGCGCGACGTCGGCGACTTGGCGAAGCGCTCGAACACGTTCGGGAGCAGCTCGGCCGGGATGCCGGGCCCGTCGTCGGCAACCGTCAGCGTCAGCACCTGCCCGTCGATCGCCGCCCCGAGCGTGATCCTGCCGCCTTCGGGCATCACGCGAAGTGCGTTGTCCACGAGGTTCGTCAGGACCTGGCGGATGCGAACCGGATCGAGGTCGATCGCCGGGACATCCGGGCCTGCGGCAATCGCCAGGGCAACGCCGGACGCCGTGGCGCGAGCGCGATGGGCCGACACGACGTCGTCGAGCAGCACGTCGGGATCGGTGGGCTCGGGGTGGAGCGGCAACGCGCCTGATTCGGCGAGGCTGAGCGTTCGCAGGTCGTCGATCAGGCGCTCGAGGACGCGCGTCTCCTCGAGGATGGGGTGGATGTGGGCCTCGTCCGGGGCATAGACGCCGTCCAGCAGCGCCTCGAGATTGCCCTGGATGACCGCCAGCGGCGTGCGCAGCTCGTGGCTGACGTCGGCGAGCAGCCGGCGCCGGGTCGCGTCCTCGGCTTGGAGCCGCTCCGCCATCGCGTTGAACGCGCGGCTCAGCCCGCGCAGGTCCGAGCCGCCCCGCGGCGATTCGGTGACGCGCACGGAGTAGTCCGCGGCTTCGATCCGGTTCGCCGCATCGACGAGCTCCGACAGCGGCCGCCCGACGCGTCGAGCGATCCGCACGCTGATCGCGAGCGCCACGATGCCGACGACGAGCACCACCAGGCTGGCGGGTCGGGCCAGGGTCGCAAGCAGGCCCTCGGAGCCACCGTGGCCGAACAGGCTGCTCAGCACCCACAGGACGAGCACACCGATCGACACCGCGAACGTCGCGAACAGGACCACGAGGCAGCCGAAGCCGCGCCGATAGCCGGGCCATCCGGACCAGCCCTCGCCACCACCGGCGGATTCGGTGTTCATGCGATGTCGACGGCGAACGCGGCGACCGGCGCCGGGCGGCCCCCAGCCGGACGGCGGCCACGCTTCATCCTCCGGCCACCATGGCGGCTTCGCATGGGTGTGCGTGTCCGGGCCGTGCTCGTGGGTCGTGCCGTGATCCTCCCTCGTCATGGCTCGGGATCCGCGACGCGGTAGCCGACGCCATAGACGGTCAGCAGGTACCTCGGCCGTCCGGGCTCCGGCTCGAGCTTGCGGCGGATGTTCTTCACGTGCGCATCGATCGCTCGCTCGTACGACTCGAACGCGATCCCATGCACGGCATCGAGCAGCTGGGAGCGCGTGAAGACCCGACCCGGCGCGCGGGCCATCGTCTCGAGGATGGCGAACTCGGTCGGTGTCAGGTCGACCGGCCTGCCAGCGACCGTCGCACGCAGGCGCGGCACGTCGAGCACGAGGTCGCCGACCTCGATCCGATCGCCGGGCTCCGCGGCGCGCTCGCTGCGCCGCAGGACCGCCCGAACCCGGGCGACCAGCTCGCGCGGGCTGAACGGCTTCGTGACGTAGTCATCGGCGCCGAGCTCCAGGCCGAGCAGCTTGTCGAGCTCCGTGTCGCGGGCCGTGACGACCACGATCGGCGTCGAGCCCGCGGCTCGGAGCGCGCGGATGACGTCGAGGCCGTCGAGCCCCGGCAGGCCCAGATCGAGCACGACGAGGTCCGGGTGACGCGTCCGGGCGGCGTGGAGCGCGGTCGTTCCGTCAGCCGCGGTGAGGACCGCGAACCCGGCGTGCTCGAGGTAGTCGCGCGCGAGCTGGGCGATCTTGGGCTCGTCGTCCACGACCAGGATGGTCTGCATCGGCGGTCACTCTACGGGAGACGGAAGCGGCGGCGATCCGGATGGACCGCCGCCGCGGGAACGAGGGTGGGGCGCGGGCCCCGGAAGGTCAGCTCGGCGTCGAGCCGGCGTTGCCGGTGCTGGCGCTGCTCCCGGTGGCGCCGCCTGGGGTGCCGCCCGAGTTGCCGCCCAAGTTGCCGCCCGCGGCCGAGCCGCCCGCGGCCTCCTCCTCGTGCATCCGGCGATGCAGGTCGGCCATGCGCCGCTCGCGCTCGGCTTGCCAGCTGCCGGGACCGCCCATCGGGCCGCCCTTGCCCCAGCCGCCGTCGCCGTAGCCGCCGTCGTGGCGGTGGTTCCAGCCGCGGCCCCGGCCGAAGCCGAAGATCGCGCGGATGATGCCGAACAGTAGGAACAGGAAGAACAGCGGGAACAGGAGGCCGAGGAACCCGAACGGGTGGAAGCCCCAGCCGTAGCCGCCGACGTAGCCGACGGCCGCCCCGGCCGGCACGCGCCCGGCATCGACGATGCCCTGGGCGACGCCCGCCTGGTAGATCCCGCCGCCGATGGCGATCAGCACGCCGACGAACAGGATGGTGAAGAACAATCCGGCGATCGCTCGCATGTGGTCATCTCCTCGGTTTGGAAGTTGATGACCACAGCCTCGACCAGGCCCGTGAAGCAAATGTGAAGGCGCCATGGAGACATCGCTCGACGATCTCTTCCTGCGGGACGCTACCCGCGGTGGCATTGCGTCACGGCGAGCGAGCCTCGCGACGCCGGAAACACCTGAATCACTGCGGGATGACGCGCCAAGCATGCATTCCGCAGTCGCTGGGCCCCGACGAGGCTCCGCTGTGCTACCGCCGGTGTCATCCCGCAGGTTCGAGCGCGGGCCGCTGGCGCGCGGGCGGCGG
>DASSHR010000011.1:0-12583 GCA_035692745.1 Candidatus Limnocylindrales bacterium
GCCCGAGAACCGCCAAGGCAGGCCGGCGACATTGAGCGCGCGCAGGATCGCGTCGGCATCCGCATTCGCACGGACGAGGACGGCGTGGTCGCGCGTCGCCGCGCCGCCATCCACCCGCCGCCGGATCTCCGCGGCGATCCAGTCCGCCTCCTCGGCAATCGTGGCGAACGCGTGATGCCGCACCGGCGCGGCATCCCGTGCGGCGCGCTCGGGAATGAGGCGCTTCGAGATCCCGACCTTCACCTCGAGCCGATCCGGATCGTTGAACCGGACGAGCCGGTGCGCGCTGTCGAGGATGGGCGCGAGCGAGCGGTAGTTGCGCCGGAGCACGACCGTGCGCGCGCCGCGGTAGCGCTCCCGGAACTCGAGGATGTTGCTGATCGCCGCGCCCCGGAACCGGTAGATCGACTGGTCGTCGTCGCCGACGACCGTGACGTTGCGATGCCGCTCGGCCAGCAGGGCCACGAGCTCCGCCTGCGCGCGGTTCGTGTCCTGGAACTCGTCGACCAGGACGTACCGGTAGCGCGACTGGAGCATGTCGCGCGCCACCGCGGATTGGCGCACGAGCTGCAGCGCCAGCGAGACCTGGTCGCCGAAGTCGACCGCCCCGTACTCGCGCAGCAACGTCGTGTAGCGAGCGAAGGCGCCCGCGAGCTCCCCCTGCCGTGCCGCCAGCTCGCGCGCCGCGGCAATCGCCTCCGGATCCGCATCGGCCGCCGCGGCGAGTGTCACCGCCTCGGCCGCGAGCCGCCCGGCGTGTGCCGCATACGCATCCGGCGAGACGTCTTCGTCGCGGCAGCGCGCGAACAGTTGCGCGAGGGCGCCGAGGAACTTCGTGGGATCGCCGAGCGGGACGTAGGCATCCAGCCCGAGCTCGAACAGCCGCTCGCGCAGGAACACGACCACCTCGGCGCGCGCGAGCACCCGCACGTCCGGCGTCAGGCCGAGCTCGAAAGCGAACTCCCGGATCAGCCGATCCCCAAATGCGTGGAACGTGGAGATCGCCGTGTCCGCGTAGCCGTACGGCACGAGCTGGTCGACGCGGAGCTGCATCTCCTCGGCGGCCTTGTCCGTGAAGGTCAGGGCGAGGATCTCGGACGGCTTCGCGCGCCGCGTCGCGATCAGCCACGCGATCCGGCGCGTGATCACCTGCGTCTTGCCGGTGCCGGCGCCGGCCACCACGAGCAGCGGGCCCTCGCCGTGGGTGACGGCGCGTCGCTGCTCCGTGTTCAGGCCATCGAGCAGCGCGTCGACGCCGCTCGACGTCGGCTCGGTCGCGCCGTCCCTCGCGGGATCGGCCGCCGGCGCCGACTCGAACCCGTGCCAGACCGGGATCTGCTGCAGCGGCCGAACGCGGCGGCGATTCGTCCGGATCATCTGTTGCGGAGCCGGTTTTCGTGGGGGCATGACGCCACGATGAGGGTCGGTCGTGACAGCTCTCCTGACACGACCGCGGCACCCCCGCCCATGGTCAGCCGGCAGCCCCGGGCACCGGCTTGGCGAGCGCGATCCGCAGCGCCTCCGACTCCTCGGTCGACAGCGCGGTCTCGGATGCGCCCTTCGCGATGGCCTTCGCGTACACGCGCGTGCCGGCGCGGGCATGCAGGCTCGAGACGACGAAGCCGTCCCCTCGCCCATCGAGCAGCGCCAGTGCGAAGCTCTGGTTCCCGCCGGTCTCCTCGAACGGGTTGAACCGCACGATCCCGACGCGACCGAACGTGGCCTGCAGGTCGCGTTCGACCATCGCGATGCGCGCTTCGACGCGGTCGAGGTCGCTGACGACCTTGCGCACGCGATCGATGTGGCTGCCGAGCACCGCCTCGAGCGATTGGGCGTCGCTGCCCTGCGTCAGGCTGGCAAGACGCCTGCCGAGCCGCGACGTGCGCCGCAGCAGCAGCAGGATCGCGAGCAGCAGCACGAGGATGGCCACGCCCAGCCCGATGACGATCGGGCCGAGGTACGTCGAGACGAACGTCTGCAGGTCGATCGGACGGCCTCCTGAGCGGGTCAGCCGAGTCTAGCGTCCGCCGATTGGCCGCGGCTCACCTCGGGATCGCCCGGAACCCGGTGCTATCCTCTCGCGGCCATGGCCAAGCGAACCAAGTTCCAGCACAAGCCCGCCGCCCAGCGACCAGGTCGCGCCGCGGCTGCGCCGAGCCGCCCGGCGGGGTCCTCGTCCACGACTCGGCCTGCCGCCAGACCCGCGACGATCGCCGACGAGCCGCTGCCGGTCGACCTGCCCGACGACGCACCCGTCCGAGCGAGCGCCTCGAGCCTGACCGACGCCGAGGAGCAGCGAGCCGCGGAGATCGAGGCCCAGCTGCGCGCGGAGGAGCGTGCCGCGCTCGCCGAGGAGCTGCGTCGCAAGGCGCGCGCGAAGGAGAGCGCCGAGCGCGTCGATCGACCGGGCGACATCAACGCCCCGCTTGCCGTGCGGATGGCCCACGAGTACGCATACGTTGCCCGGGACGTGAAGCGAATCGCGCTCACCGCGGGCCTGATGGTCGCGATCCTCGCGGTGCTCGAGGTGCTCGTGAACGGCATGGGGATCATCAAGCTCTAGCCGCCCGCTCGCCACGGACCGCGCCTCGGCCCGCTTACCATCCGCGCATCAGGTCGCGATGAGGGACGAGGACGAACGATGAGCAACTACGCGGTCACCAACCCTGCCACCGGCGAGACGGTCGCGCGCTACGACACGGCGACCGACGCCCAGATCGAGCAGGCGCTCTCGAAGGCGCAGGCTGCGTACGAGGGCTGGCGAACGGTCGCCGTCGCCGATCGAGCGAAACTGATCGCCCGCGTTGCCGAGCTCCATCGCGAGCGCCGCGTCGAGCTGGCCGACCTCATCGTCCGCGAGATGGGCAAGCCGAAGGGCGCCGCGCTCGGCGAGGTCGACTTCGCCGCCGACATCACGCAGTACTACGCCGACCACGCGGCGGAGATCACCGCCGACCAGCCGGTCCCGATCGCGGGCGAAGGCACGGCGGTCATTCGCCGCTCCCCGCTGGGCGTCCTCCTCGGTGTCATGCCCTGGAACTTCCCCTACTACCAGGTCGCGCGGTTCGCGGCGCCCAACCTCGTCCTGGGCAACGTGATCGTGCTCAAGCACGCGTCGCAGTGCCCCGAATCCGCTGCTGCGATCGAGCAGATCTACCGCGACGCCGGCATCCCCGATGGCGCGTACATCAATGTCTACGCCTCGGCCGACCAGGTCGCCGCGATGATCGCGGACCCGCGCATCCAGGGCGTGTCCGTCACGGGCTCGGAGCGCGCGGGGGCGGCCGTCGCCGAGGTCGCCGGTCGGAACCTCAAGAAGGTGGCGCTGGAGCTCGGCGGGTCGGACCCGTTCATCCTCCTCGGGACGGACAACGTCGATGCCGTCGCCGAAGCCGCGGTCGCCGCCCGTCTCGACAACACCGGTCAGTCGTGCAACGCCGCAAAGCGGTTCATCGTCGTCGACAAGCTGTACGACGCGTTCCTCGAGAAGTTCACCGCGGCGATGGCTGCCCAGGCGCTCGGCGACCCGACCCTCGAGGACACGGCGCTCGGCCCGCTGTCATCGCTCGAAGCCGCGGCGCGCGTCGCCGACCAGGTCGACAAGGCGGTTGCCCAGGGCGCGAAGAAGGTCATCGGCGGCGCCCGCGACGGCGCCTACTACCCGGTCACCGTGCTGACGGACGTGACGCCGGCGATGGACGCCTACCGCGAGGAATTCTTCGGGCCGGTCGGCGTCGTCTACCGCGTCGCCGATGAGGACGCCGCGGTCAAGCTCGCGAACGACACGCCATTCGGGCTCGGCTCGTACGTGTACTCGACGGATCCGGCGCAGGCAGCGCGCGTCGCCGACCGGATCGACGCCGGCATGGTCTACGTGAACTGCGTGCTCGCCGACGAGCCCGGCCTCCCCTTCGGCGGCGTGAAGCGCAGCGGCACCTCGCGCGAGCTCGGCCTCCTGGCCGCCGACGAGTTCGTCAACAAGAAGCTGATCCGCACCGCCCTCTAGGCCTGTCGGCGCGACGTCGTCCCAAGTCATGCCGGTGCGCCCGCTACCGGGTCGCGCCGTCGTTGGGATCGTCCTGGCCTTCCTGGCCTACGGCTGCTCGTCGACGGTCGACCCGCACGTTGCCGTGCCGACAGCGCCCACGGTCACGTCGACCGAGAGCTCCGTCGCCCTCTGCGGCGGACTGTTCTCACCACCGCCCTTCGGCGAGCTGACGCCCGTGCCGGGCGTGTCGATCCGGGCGATCGATACGGCACATCTCGAAGTGCGAAACACGACCAGCCAGCAGTTCTTCTTCGCGGCCTTCCAGTGGGAGTGGCAGGACAACCTCGTCTGCGGCCGCGGCATCGTGGCGAGCGAGGTGACAAATGGCTCGGTCGCCGCCGGAGCGACGGTCGTCGCGGATGCTGGCAGCGAGCCCGACGGGCCCACGACGCTGTCGCTCTGGGACCAGGCATGCGGGGAGGCCTGCTCGCGGCCACCGATCGGTCAATACCTCGTTCCCCTCTCGCCCGTGGAGCCGCCCGACCCCGGGAGCACGTGACCCAGGCGCTGCGTTCGCGAGGCCGAGGCGGCACGGCCGTCGCCGCACGGTACGATCCGTTCGTGCCCAGCCGTCGCGTCACCGGAGCTCGCCCGGAAGCGCTGTTCCAGCCACCGCCGGAGCGGCAGCCGCTGGCTGCGCGCATGCGCCCGCGTACGTTCGATGAGTTCGAAGGCCAGGAGCATCTCGTCGGCGAGAACGGCCCGCTTCGACGTTCGGTCGCGCGTGGCAAGCTCTCGTCCCTCCTCCTGTGGGGGCCGCCGGGAACCGGCAAGACGACGCTTGCCCGCATCCTGGCGGAGGCCATCGGAGCGGACTTCGTCGTCGTCTCCGCCGTGATGTCGGGCGTCGCCGAGATCCGTGCGGCGATCGCTGCGGCGCAGGAGACGCTCGCGCTCAACGGCAAGCGGACGGTCCTGTTCATCGACGAGATCCATCGCTTCAACAAGGCGCAGCAGGACGCGCTGCTGCCCCACGTCGAGGACGGGACGGTCACGCTCATCGGCGCGACGACCGAGAACCCGTATTTCGAGGTGAACTCGGCATTGTTGTCGCGGCTGCGCGTCTGGCGCCTCGAGCCGCTGCCCGACGACGCGGTCTCGACGGTCGTCCGACGGGCGATCGACGATCCCGAACGCGGCCTCGGCGGGGGGCTCGGGCCGACTGGCGGCGTCGCCGTCGCGGATGACGCCTTCGAGCATCTCGTATCCCTGGCCGGCGGCGACGGACGCGTGGCGCTGAATGTGCTCGAGGGCGCGGTCGCGCTCGCCGACGACCAGGGCGTTCGCGACAAGGACGGGCGCGTCGCTCCCCGCCTGGAGGACATCGAGGCAGCCGCCCAGCAGCGCATCCTCGCGTACGACCGCGCGGGCGACGGCCACTACGACACCGTGTCGGCGTTCATCAAGAGCCTGCGCGGCAACGACCCCGACGCGGCCCTCTACTGGCTCGCCTCGATGATCGCCGCCGGCGAGGACCCGAAGTTCATCGCCCGCCGGCTGATCATCTCGGCGTCGGAGGACGTGGGCAACGCGGACCCGCGAGCGCTCTCGGTCGCCGTCGCGGCCGCGGATGCGCTCGAGTGGGTTGGGCTCCCGGAGGCCCAGTACGCGCTCGCCCAGGCCACGACCTACATCGCGACCGCCCCGAAATCGAACCGATCAGGCCAGGCGTATTTCGCGGCCGCCGGCGACGTCGAGGCGCGCGGCTCCCTCGCGGTGCCGATGCACCTGCGGAACGCGGGCGATCGACGGATGAAGACGCACGGGATCGGCGTCGGCTACCGCTACCCGCACGAGTTCGAGGGGGCCGACGTCGAGCAGCAGTACCTGCCCGACGAGCTCGTCGACCGCCGTTACTACCTCCCCACCGATCACGGCTACGAGGCCACGATCTCCGGTCGCCAGGCCGCGCGCCACGAGGCTCGCGCCGCTGCGAAGGCAACCGGACGCACGAAGCGCGACGCGAACCCATCGCCCGAGATCCGCAGGAGCGACCCGATGCGGAAGCGCGAGGAGTCGCGGAAGAAGCTCGCCGAGACCGAGAAGCGCGACGCGGCGGACTAGGGCATCTCCTCCAGGTAGAGGCGCGCGGCGGCGATCCTGCCGTCGCGAATCGTGTTCACGATGACGCCCTGGTGATCGAACCTCGATCCGTCGGGCAACGTTCCGAACCACTGCAGCTCGACCCACACCTCGTCGGCATCGTTCGCCGCGATCGACAGGATCTGTACGCGAAAGTCCGGCATCCGCGCGAAGTTGCTCGACCAGCGTTCACGGACGTGCTCGACGCCGACGAAGTCACGTTCGGGATGGAGCGGCCAGCGACTGTCGTAGTCGAGAGCGAGATGTCCCAGGAACGCCTCGAGATCGTGGGCATTCCAGGCCCGGGTCATGCTCTCGACGACTGCGATCGTCGGGCTGCTCATGGCGCGGCCGGCGGGACCGCGCAGGCGCGACCAATGTCATCGGCGTCCGGCATGGGTCCCGCCACGGTCTCGGGGCTCGCGCCGGAGCACATGATCCGAAGCCAGTCGATCCGTCCGTCCGTGACCACGTAGTACGCCTGCTGCTCAGCGATGAAGGTCCCATCCGGGTTCCGGATGCGGAATCGATAGGCGACGTGCTCGCGATCCCCAACCTGGCCGCCGGTCGCTACGGACACGAGCTCGGCCGTCTCGGATGGTTCGAGCCAGTACCGAAGGACGATCTCGTCAACGACCTCGACGGGCGTTCGTGCCTGCCAGTGGCGGCCGGGCGTCATGCCCCGGAAGTCCACCTCGTCGGCCAGCAGCCCCGCGAGGGCGTCGCGATCCTTCGCCGCATACGCGGCTGCCCACTGCTCGCCAAGCGATGCGGTCATGCCTCGCCTCCGATCCCCGCCTGCAGGGTCACCGGGCGGCCGTGCTCCTTCCACGCCTTCAGGCCGCCTTCGAGGTGCGCAACATCAGCGTACCCGAGCGCCTCGAGCGTCAGGACGGCGAGCGCCGAACGGCCGCCGGAGGCGCAGTACACGAGGGTTGGGCGCGCGGGATCGAACGTCGTCCGGTGCGCCGGGCTCGCGGGATCGGCCCAGAACTCGAGCAAGCCGCGTGGCGCGTGCGAGGCGCCGGGGATCGAGCCGTCGCGGGCGATCTCGTCCCCCTCTCGAACGTCAATGAGGACCGGGTCGTCCTCGAGGGCATTGGCAAACTCGGCAACCGTCAGGTTCCGGATCCGATGCCGTGCGCTTGCGACCAGTTCCTGCGCGGTGATGGCCATGGGGCGCTCCTTTTGCGGTGTCGAACGGAGGTGTTCCCTGATCAGACACCCGGGCATGCGCCGGCGCATCCGTACGGAGTACGGAAACCGACACTGGTTGTCGCGTCGCTCGCGCGCTGCGCCGCCGACGCAGAATGACCGCCGATGCCCGCTCCCGACGACGTGCTGCCTCCGTCCCTCCGCCTGGCGGGTGTGACCGCTCGCGAGGCGGATGTCTTCTGGCTCGTCGCCGAACGGCTGCACAACCGCGAGATCGCCGACCGGCTCCACCTCTCGGAACGGACGGTCGAAAGCCATGTGTCGGCGCTCATCTCGAAGCTCGAGGTCGACGGCCGCCGCGGCCTGATCGACGCAGCCGCGACCCTTGCGCGAGCGCCGGCTCGGCGGCCGATCCGGCGACCCCTGTCGTCCTTCATCGGCCGAGCGACCGAGCTTGGGGAGCTCCAGGCGCTCGTCGCTGCCAACAGGCTGGTGACGCTCGTGGGACCGGCCGGAACGGGCAAGACGCGGCTCGCCCTCCGCCTCGCCGAGGTCATCACCACCGATTCCACGGTCGTCCTGGTCGACCTCGCAACCGCCAAGCCCGGCGCCAAGGTCGATCGACCCTTCGCGGATGCGCTGGGCGTCATGGGCGGCGGCGAACAGCTGCGCGAGGTCCTTCGCGACACCATCGCCCACCTGCGTTGCTGGCTGATCGTCGACAACTGCGAGCACGTCGCGGCTGCGACGGCCGAGCTCCTGGATGACCTCTTCGCATCCTCGGACCAGCTCACCGTGCTCGCCACGAGCGTTCGACCGCTGGACCTACCCGGTGAGGTCGTCTACGCGCTGCAACCCCTCGCCGTTCCGCCCTCGACGGACGCCCCGCGGTCCGTCCTGGACGCGGCCGCCGGGCGGCTCTTCGCGGATCGTGCGGCAGCTGCGGATCCGCGATTTGCCGTGACCTCGGCGAACGCCCGCGACATCGCGGAGCTCTGCCGCCGGCTCGATGGCCTGCCGCTCGCGATCGAGCTGGCGGCGGCCCGCCTGCGCACCTTCTCGCCGGCCGAGCTGCTCGCCCGCCTGGACGACCGCTTTGCCGTGCTCGCCGGCACGTCGCGAGCGCCTGCGACGCGCCACCTCTCCCTTGAAGCAGCCATCCAGTGGAGCTACGACCTGCTCGACGCTGACGAGCGCGTCCTGTTCGAGCGGTGCGGTGTCTTTCCCGGTCCGTTCGACTACGACACCGCCGTCGCCGTCGTTGGGCGCCCGCCCCTGCGGCGCGCCGATCTGGCGCGGTTGTTTCCGCGCCTCCTTGACCGATCGCTGCTGTCCGCGACGCGGGCAGCCGAGCGCACGGAGTACCGCATGCTCGACAGCATCCGGCAGTACGCGATGCTCCGGCTCGAGGAGCATGGGCACGCGGACCGAGCCATCGAGGAGCACGCACGCCATCACCTTCGTCACGCGCCGACGCTGGTGCCGGACCTGCAGGGTCGGGATCAGCCGGCCGCGATGCGCTGGTTCGACGTGCGCTGGCTCGACCTGCGCGTTGCCATGCAGTGGGCGCTCGATCGTGGCGAGATCGAGGAGGCGTGGGGCTTCGTCGCCGGTGTCGGAACGGCCTGGGAGATCATCGGGATGCGCGACGAGCTGTTCGACTGGCTCGACGTCCTGCTTGCATCGCCCTTGCCCAAGGGTGCCCTTGGGCGCCGCGCTGTCATGACGGCGGCGCTGCTCCTGTCGCTGTATCGCGATTCGTCGCGCGCGATGGAGCTCGTCGCGGGCCTGACGCCAGAGCCGGCGGACCTGGCGGATGCGGCCATGACCAACTTCGCGGTGGGAACGACGATGCTCCGCGGCTCGCCCGAACCGGGTCCGCTGCTCGATGCGGCCGTGGCGGGATTCGCGCAGCTCGGCGACGAGTGGCATCGGGCGGCCGCGCTTCGGTCGCGGGCCGAAGCCATGGACGAGATGGAGCCGGCGCTGGCGCTCCTGGACCAGGCGGCAACCAGCTTCGGCGCGATCGGCGACGTCGTCTCGGTGGCGAATTGCCGGCACCTGATGGCGAGCCGGTGCGTGCTCGCCGGCGTCGGGCTGGACGATGCGGAACGGTGGCTTACGGAAGCTCGCGAGCTCGCACTCCGCGCCGGAAGCCATCACGAGTACCTGCACGCCGAACTCTTCAGCGCACAGCTGGAGCAACGGCGCGGCGGTTCACCGGCCGCGCGGGAGCGTTTCGAGGCGCTCGTTCCCGAGTTCCGCCGCATCGGCGATCGACGCTGCCTCGGGCGGTCCCTCGTCGGTCTCGGCACGGCGCTGTTGGCGGCGGGCGACCCGTTCGTCGCGGATCGGCGGCTGCAGGAGGCGGTTCGCGTGCTCGAGAGCGTCGGACCGACGTCACCGCTGGTCGTGGCGCTTCGCCTGATCGCCCGTACACGCCACACTTCCGGCGAGTCGATCCTCGCAGCGCGCATCCTGGGCGCGGCCGATGCCGTCGCTGCCGAGCTGACCGCAGCCGCTCGTGCGTCGCTGCCGTCGGATGACGACCTGCGCACCGCGCTCGACGAGGCCCTGGGTGCACGCGCTGTTGGCGACCTCCTCGCCGAAGGACGTGGGCTTCGCCCGGAGGTGTTGGTGGCCCGCGGGGCCTGATCCGGCGGGCCAACGCACGGGCTCAGGCCTGTCGGTTCCGCCTCGATTCAAGCCAGCGCGGGCCGTACATCGCAGCCGCGACGCCGGCGATCAGCGCCAGCAGCGTGATGCCGAGCAGGATCGTGAGCGGCGTCCCGAATCCGCCGCTCGAGGACGCTTCGCCGGGCTGTGCGGTCTGGCCTGGGGCGAGGCTCGGGGCGCCGGGGCTCGCTCCGGCGCCCTGCGTCGGCGCGCCCGACAGCTGCGGCGTCGGCGGCACGAACGCCGTGGCTGAGGCGCCGGGCTCGAGCGTCTCCTCCACGGGCGGCTCGGTCACGACCGGTGTGAGCGTGGGTTCGGGCGTCGGGGTCGGCACGGGCGTCGGAGCCGGCGTCGGTGGCGGCGGCGTCGGCGTGTTGATCGGCGGGACCGAGGTGACGGTGATGGTCACGACGCGCGTCGGGCTCATGTCCTCGCCGTCGGAGGCCTGGTACGAGAAGGTGTCCGTGCCCGTGAAGTTCGTCGCCGGCGTGTAGCTGAACGACCCGTCAGCAGCGAGGACGACGACGCCGTGGGTCGGGTTGTTCACCTTGACCGCCGTGAGCGAGTCGCCATCGATGTCGCCGTCGTTCGAGAGCACGCCGGGCGCACTGATCACGAGCGTCTCGTTCTTGAGTGCCTGGAACTTGTCGGCCTTCGCGGTGGGCGCATCGTTGACCGCGTTGACGGTGATCTCAACGGTCGCGGTGGAGCCGTTCGGGCCGTCGCACGGATGGTCATCGGCAATCTCGTACATCGTGTACGTGAACGAGTTGTCAGCGCCATCGCCGTGGTAGTTCGCCGACGGCGTGTACGTGAACGACCCGTCGGTGAGCACGGCGAGCGACCCGTGGATCTGGGCATCGTCGTACGAGGCGATGCAGAAGCGATTGCCGTCGCCGGCCGTCCCGTCGTTCGCGAAGACGCCGGGAACGCTCACGTCGAGCTCGGTGTCCTCGTCCGTCGAGTAGGCGTCGTCGCTCGCCGACGGCGGCGGCGCGGCCAGGGCGGTCCCCGCGAGGGCGGGGACGAAGGCAAGGAGCAACGCAGCAGCGGTCGCAGCCGCGGTGGAGCGTCGCCGGGTACGGGGCTCGCGCGCCATCAGCGGCGTGGCTTCCTGAGGCGCGGCACCGCGAGCCCGATTCCGATGGCGACGACGATCACGAGCACGATCAGGAGCGTCCACGGCGCGGTGCCCGTCGGGTTGCCCACGGGCGTCTCCCCGGGCGGATCCGTCGGCGCGGCGCTCGGGGCATCGGCCGCCGGCCCTGCGGTGGCGTCTGCGTCCGTCGAGGCGCCCACATCGGCCGAGGCGGTGGGTTCCTCTCCCGCCGTCGCGGGCGTCGCGGTCGGTCCATCGATCGCGTTGATGACGATCTTGAACGTGATCGGGTCGCTCAGGTCCTGCCCGCCGTTCGCGGTGCCGCCGGTGTCCCGCGATCGAACCGTGACCGTCGCGCTGCCGTGGGCTCCGGGCGCGGGCTCGAAATGCAGCGCGCCGTCCGTGAGCTCGACGACGTCGATCGCCGGCTGCTCCGTGAACAGCTCGTGGGCGTCGTTCGTGACGACCCACTCGTCGACGAGCTGGGTGTTCTCGTCGATCGGGCCCCAGCCGTGGTTCTCGACGCAGTGCGAGGGATCGTTGTACGGCCCGGAGTCCTGGTCGACCGTGACGCCGTCCGCGCACGAGCCGGCGACGACCGCGGTCGGTGGATCGTTGACCGGTCGAACCGTGATCGTGACGGTTGCCTGGCCATCCGCCGGGCCGATGCACTGGCCGCCGGAATCGAGCGTCCGCATCCCGTAGATGAAGGACGTCGTCCCGTTCCAGAACTCGTAGGGCGTGAACGTGAACGAGCCATCGGTCTTCCAGCCGGTGTTGCCCTGGTCGGCGAGCCAGCCCATGGCGCCGTCGGCATCGATGCCGACGACGCAGATCTCGCCGGTGTCCGCGTGGTCGTTGGCGAGGAGACCCGGCGCATCGACGACGAGGGTGCCGCCCTCGTTCATCGTGTACGCATCCTCCTCCGGCCCCGTGGCGCCGCGGACGGCGATCGTGGCCGGGCCTACGGCGAGCAGGAGCGCTGCCACGGCGGCGACGGCTCGACGAGTCAGGTTGCGCATCGCCTCACCTTACGGAAGGACCGGTGCCGGCAGGATGGGAAATCCGTCCTGCGACGCGGCCGTATTCTGCCTTGCGGGGCTGCCGGCCCGTTTGGCCCCGGAACACGTCGCCCCGGCTAGAATCCCCGAGCCGAGCACCTGATCGCCGGAGGCCCCAGTGACCCGCGACGAGCCGAACCTGCGCATCCCCGGTCCCACGAGCCTGCCACCGACCGTCCGGGAAGCCGGCGGGCGCCAGATGATCAACCACCGTGGACCCGAGTTCAAGGAGCTCCTGGGGCGCCTCCAGGTCGGCATGAAGCCGTACTTCGGGACGACCGGCGACATCGCGATCCTGTCGTGCGCGGGCACGGGCGGGCTCGAGGCGGCCATCGTCAACACGCTGTCACCGGGCGATCGCGTGCTGGCAGTCTCGATCGGCGCGTTCGGCGACCGGTTCGCGAAGATCGCCGAGGCCTATGGCGCCGCGGTCGACAAGGTTGCCGCCGAATGGGGCTGGGC
>DASSHR010000012.1:0-6401 GCA_035692745.1 Candidatus Limnocylindrales bacterium
CGAGGAAGATGCGCGGTTTCACGGCGCGAGGGTACTTCCTCGACGGTGGGCCCGAGCCCCGCGGCCTACCCTTGCCCGACCGACAAGGAGGCCTGCGATGAACTTCAACAACATCCTCATCGGCACGGACAACGCCGAGGCGATGGTCGCGTACTACACGAAGCTGTTCGGGCCGCCGCAGTTCAGCGAGGGCGGCTTCTCCGGCTGGCAATTCGGCGAGGGTTTCGTGTCGATCGGCACCCACTCCGAGGTCCACGGCCGCAACGAGCAGCCGGGCCGGCTCATCTGGAACATCGAAGAGGCCGACGTCCGCGGCACCTTCGAGAAGCTCAAGGCTGCCGGCGCGATCGTGGTCCAGGAGCCGTACGAGATGGACGGGGCGCCCGGCTATTCGATCGCGACTCTGGCCGACCCGGACGGCAACTACTTCCAGCTGACCACGCCGTACGAGATGGCCGGCATGAGCGGCGTGGGCGGCGCGGACAGCGGGGACTAGCCTTCGACCGCCGACAGGTCGAGGGTCGCCAACCGCTCCGGGTCGCCGAGGACGTCGATCTCGGTGATGCGATCGTGGCCGAACGCGAAGGCGAGCACCGCGTAGGGCTTGCCGTGGCTGAACACCACGAAGCCGGGGGCACCGCTCACCGTTGCGCGCCGGGCGCCGCCGGCGAGATGCCGGAATGCGAGGGCGCCGCGGGCGGCTTCCGCGGGACCGTGGAGCACCGTCGGCACGCCGCCGGTCCCGAACGCGCCCAGCGTGCCGAAGTCCGCGCGGACCACGACGTTGGGATCGAGCAGCCGCACCAACGCGTCGAACTCGCCATCGCGTGCGGCGGCGATGAACGCATCGATGATCTCGCGCTGTCGCTTCGGCGACGCCGGTTTCGCGAGCGCACCCGCCGCCGCGCCGCCGCGGACCCGCCGCCGCGCCCGGCTCGCGAGCTGGCGCGTCGCCGTCGTCGTGCGCTCGACGATCGGCGCAATCTCCTCGAACGGCAGCCCGAACGTGTCGTGCAGCACGAACGCCAGGCGCTCGGCCGGCGCGAGCTGTTCGAGCACGACGAGCATCGCGAGCCCGATCGAATCGGCCAGCTCCGCCTGCGCCGCGGGATCAGGGCCGCCGGCGGGTTCGACGATCGGGTCGGGCAGGTGATCGCCCGCCGTCTCTTCGTGGCGGGCACGAGCGGAGCGCAGCCGATCGAGCGCCAGCCGCGCGACGACGGTCGTCAGCCAGGCGCCCACGTTGTCGATCGCCGCCGCGTCGGCCCGGCTGAGGCGGAGCCACGCGTCCTGCACCGCATCCTCGGCCTCCGCGGTCGAGCCGAGCATCCGGTACGCGACCGTGCGCAGGCGCGGCCGTTCGGCTTCGAAGCAGGTTGCCAGCCAGTCCTGATCGGTCACGTTCGTCCTTCGCATCTCGTCGACCGGTTGACGACAACAATGAACCGAACGTGACCGGAGAGCTTCGATGACCGATTCCAGAACCGCCGCCTCACCCCGAAGCCCGCGCGCCACCCACGCCGACCAGGCGCCGTGGTTCGTCCGCGCGCCGAACCGGCTCGTCCGCTGGCTGCTCGCGAAGGGCGTGCCGATGGGCCCGAACGTGTCGATGACGGTCGTCGGCCGAACGTCCGGCGTGCCGCGGACCTTCCCGGTCGCAATCTCGCCGATCGAGGGCCGCCAGTACGTGATCGGCGCGTATGGCGACGTGAACTGGACGCGCAACCTGCGCACGGCGGGGGAGGCGACGATCCACCAGCAGGGGCGCGACCGCCATGTCACGGCGCACCAGCTCACGCCCGACGAGGCGACCCGCTTCTTCGGCGAGCTGCTGCCGCGGTACATCGCGCACTTCCCGGCGCTGGGCCGCTTCTTCGGCCGGCGGCTGTTCGGTGCGGTGGCGCCGGAGATCCTCAACGATCCCGCGAGGGCCGCGCAGACCCGACCCGTGTTCGAGCTGCGCTCGTAGGCAGCGTCAGGCCTCGCCCGCCGGGGCCGTCTCGTCGACCCCAGCCTCCGCAGTTCGAGATCAGGCTCGGAGGTCCACCCGCCCTCGGCGCGTTTTGCACGAAGGTTTCGCCCTCCGTTAAGGACCGCCGACGCGCTTGGCGGCCGACGGCCTGTTCAGCGCCGTGACGAGGAAGGCAAAGAGGATCAGCGCGAGCGTCCCAGAATCACGAGGCCGGTGCCACCGTGCCAGACGACGGGACGATGATCGAAAATCCCGACCGCCAGGGGCACGAAGGTGATGGGCGCCCACATGCGGCGCCATGGGTGCGACCGTATCCAGCGTGCCCGGCGATGCGCGGGACCGTGCACGGGACCGACCACCTGAGACTGCCTGGTTCGTGGCCTGGCGCGCGACCCTTAACCGATCGCGAAAGCAACGTGCAAAACCCGTAGACGGCACGCGTCGGCCGGCGCCGGAGCGTGAATTTCGGCCGAATCTCGCCGCACTGGCTTGACATAGCAACCTATCGCGATATATCGTGATCTAGCGCCAGACGTCGGGCGCAGGCGACCGAGCCAAGCAACCCAGCAACCCAGCAACCCCATGCACGCAAGGAACAACCCAGAGACCACCATGTTCGATCACAACCACAACCCCCAGGGCCCCCACGGCGCCCATGGCTTCGGGCGCGGCCGACAGCGCCGCGACGATCGCCGCGATGACTGGCGCGATGTCAAGGACCAGATGCGCGCCCACCTGCGCCGCAACCTGGCCCATCACGGCCGAGGCGGCGCCGGCACGCCAGGCACTCCAGGCAATCCCGGCTTCAACTTCGGCGAGCTCTTCGGCGGCCCCGGTGGCCGAGGCGGCCGCGGCCGACCCGGCGTCCGGCGCGGCGAGGTCCGCACCCTCATCCTCGGAGCCCTCGCCGAGCAGCCGATGCACGGCTACGAGGTCATCCAGGCGCTCGAGGCCAAGAGCCGCGGCATGTGGCGCCCCAGCGCAGGCTCCATCTACCCGACCCTCCAGCAGCTCTCCGACGAAGGACTCGTCACGAGCGAGGAGATCGACGGTCGACGGACCTACACGCTCACCGACGAGGGCCGCAAGACGCTCGCCGAGAGCCCGGCCGCGACCCAGTGGACTGACGCCGACGCCGGCAGCGCAAAGAACCCCGACATCCGGCGGCTGGCCATGGAGCTCGCCGCCGCGGTGATCCAGGTCCATCGCGTCGGCTCGGCCAAGGCCAGGCGCGACGCCACCAGCATCCTCACGGATGCGCGCAAGCAGATGTACCGGCTCTTGTCCGAGGACGAGGACGCCACCGACGACTCGGCCGGCTGATGGCCGCCCAGGTCGCCATCGATCGCCCGGCCATCACGGTCCGGAACCTCACGAAGCGGTACAAGAAGTCAGCTCACGCAGCCGTCGACGACATCAGCTTCGATGTCCAGCCGGGCGAGCTCTTCGCCTTCCTCGGCCCGAATGGGGCAGGGAAGACCACCACCATCTCGATCCTGACCACGACCCTCGCCAAGTCGAGCGGCACCGTCACGATCGACGGCCACGACCTCGACACCGACCCCGCCGGCGTGCGCCGGCGGATCGGGATCATCTTCCAGAACCCGAGCCTCGACCTGCACCTGTCGGGCGAGGAGAACATCCGGCTCCACGTGGCCCTGTACGGGATCCACGCATACAAGCCGATGTACCGGCTCATGCCGCAGGCATACCGCCAGCGGATCGAGCACCTGGCGAAGATCGTCGGGCTCGAGGATGTGCTGTTCAAGCCGCTGCGGACCTACTCGGGCGGCATGAAGCGCAAGCTCGAGATCATCCGGAGCCTCATGCACCGGCCCGGGATCCTGTTCCTCGACGAACCCACGTCCGGGCTCGACCCGGTGAGCCGGCGCGACCTGTGGGCGTACCTGCGGCGCGTCCGCGAAGAGGACGCCACCACGATCTTCCTGACCACCCACTACCTCGAGGAGGCGGAGGCCGCCGACCGCGTGTGCGTCATCGACCACGGTCGGATCGCCATGCTCGGCACGCCCGACGAGCTGAAGCGGCGCCTGCTCGTTCGATCGATCACCGTCGATGCGGACGACCGGCCGGCGCTCGCCGCCGAGCTGCGGTCGATCGGGCTCGAACCCGAGGTCGATGCCGACGGGCTGCTCCGCGTCAGCTACGAGGACGCGACCGCGCAATCGATCATCGCGCGCATTCGGACGCCCCTGAGCGTGCTGCGCGTCCACGAACCCAGCCTCGAAGAGGCATACGTCGAGCTCGTCGACGGGAAGTCCGAGGAGGAGGCCGCGTGACCGCGGAGTCCCTGTCCCTGTCGCCGGCGTCGTCCGGCACGCCGGCCGCCGCCGGCATCCGATCCGGGTTCGCCCGCGAGCTCAACGCCGTCGGCGCGATCGCGTGGCGCGAGGTCCTGCGAGCCCTCAAGAGCCCCGTCTCGCTCGCCGTCACGATCATCTTCCCGGTGATCTTCATGGGCATCCTCGGCGGGTCGATCTCCCAGAACCTGGGCAGCGCCCTGCCGTATGCCTACCTGCCGTTCATGCTCATCGGGATGATCGCGAACACCCTGTACCAGGGCACGATCACCGGCGTCACGAACCTCGTGGAGGAGCGCGAGAACGACCTCACGGCCGAGCTCTTCGTCGCCCCGATCTCGCGCTACGCGGTGCTGCTCGGCAAGACCGTCGGGTCCGCGCTCGCGTCGCTCGTGTCGCTCGTCGGCGTGCTGTCGATGGTGTTCGTCATGTCCATTCCGCTCGACCTCGGCGACCTGCTGCGGGTCCTCGCCCTGTCGCCGATCCTGGCGCTCGCCGGCGGCTCGCTCGGCGTGCTGTTCGTGGGCTTCGTGCGCGACCCGCGCGTGGCCGGCATCGGCGTGGGCCTGCTGGTCTTCCCGCAGATGTTCCTCGCCGGCGCGCTGATCCCGATCCAGAGCTCGTCGGGGCTGCTCGGCATCCTCGCCAAGCTCATGCCGATGACCTACTCGATCGACCTCGCCCGCAACATCTTCTACGCCGGCAAGCCCGAGTACGCCCTCGCGGTGCTCCACCCGCTGTGGCTGGACCTCGCGGTGACGGCGGCGCTCTTCGTGGCCTTCACGGTCATCGGGACGTACTTCTTCGTCCGCGGGGATCGCGAGCGGTGACGGCGGCGACAGCGGAGACGGTCTCGACCTAGCGCACCATCCGGTAGACCTTCCGCAGGCCGGACAGACCCTTGAGCTCCTGCGTGCCCGCGTCCTCGAGGACGAGGTTCGAGCCCTCGAGCAGGTCGTGGGTGGTCGACGACACCATGACGTCGCCGGCGCCGCCGAGCGCCATCACGCGCGCCGCGGCATGGACCGCGAGGCCGCGAACGTCGTCGCCCACCAGCTCGACCTCGCCGGTGTGGACCCCGACGCGGATCGGCAGATCCGTGGCGCGCGCCGCCTCGGCCATCGCCCGCGCGCTGCGGACCGCGCGCGACGGACTGTCGAAGATCGCCAGAATCCCGTCGCCCGTCGACTTCACGAGCCGGCCGCGGAACATGTTGAGGTGCTCGCGCAGCCGAGCGTTGTGCGTGGCGAGCAGCTCACGCCACGCCCAGTCGCCGACGCGCTGGAGCGTCGCCGTGGAGTCCACGATGTCCGTCAGGACGATCGTCACGACCACGCTTTCCGGCAGCACGCCCTGCGCGAGCCAGGTGTGGGCGCTCGTCCAGTCGATCGTCACGAAGGGCTCGTCGCCGAGCACCCAGGCGTCGTGCCCGGGCGGGATCTCGTAGACGGAACCCGCCGCGACGTCGATCGTCTGGCCGTCGTCCATCAGCACCCGCAGCCCGCCCGAGATGGCGTAGCCGAGGTGATGGAGATGGCACGTTGGCGTGCCCGCGATCTCGGGCATGTCGGTCGTCCACCGCCAGCCCGGCTGGTAGACGCCGCGCGCGACCGTCGTGTCGCCGAGCTGCAGGATCTGGGCGAGACCGTTCGGAAAGGCGTGCCGATCCGCGTCGCTGTCGAAGACCCGCGCCTGCAGCCGTGCCATCCCGGTGCTGCGGGGTTACCCCGTGCAGCCCGTGGACATCGCGACGTCGACGAAGGGCTGGTCGATCGTGTCCGTGCGTTCCAGGGCGACGTTCTCCGGGTACACGCTGATGATGTCCGCGACGCCGCCGGCAAAGCCGTCCTCGGTGAAGACGAGGCGGGCCGTCCCATCGACGTACAGGAACGCCTGCCCGGCGGTATAGGCAAAGATCTCCGACAGCGCCAACTCCCCCACGGCGACGGTCGCGTCCGTCGCGGAGCAGGTCCTGACGCCCACGATGGTCCGAGCGATGGATACGTCCCCGAAGTCGTACGGCGGCTCGAACGCGGCGGGATACGACCCGATGACCATGACATCGCCGGCGCTCAGCTGGCCGTCGCCGCTCGCCTCGTAGTACGCGC
>DASSHR010000013.1:0-2830 GCA_035692745.1 Candidatus Limnocylindrales bacterium
GCTCGCGGTGGTGTTCCACGACGGCGACACCGGCCCGACCGGCCTGCGCGGGACGTTCGCGATCGCGGCTCGCGCCGAGGAGGGCGTCGAGCTGACGGGCCGTCTCGACTTCGATGCGGTGACCGACACCGAGCTGTGGGCAGACTTCGCCGAGGACGGACGGCTCACCGGACCGCAGCCGGACGCCGTGGCGTCCGACGGTGCGCCGATCGTGGGGCGGCCAGCGAAGGCCGGCGAGGCGCTGGGGGCCGCGGTCGCCGCCACCGTGACCCTCGCGGCGGGCGAATCGCGGACGATCCGCTTCGCGATCGCGTGGGACCTGCCGATCGTGGAGTTCGGGGCCGGGCGCCGATGGTGGAAGCGCTACACCCGAGACTGGGGCCGGACCGGCACGCGAGCGTGGGACCTGGCGCGCCACGCGCTCGGCGCGGCCGACGCCTGGCGCGCCGCCATCGAGGCCTGGCAGGCACCGATCCTCGCCGATCCGGAGCGCCCGGACTGGTACAAGGCGGCGCTGTTCAACGAGCTGTACTACCTCGTCGACGGTGGCTCGTTCTGGGAGGCGGGCGAGGTCGGCGGGCCCGAGCCCGCGCCGGACGATCCGGGCCGCTTCGCGCTCATGGAATGCTTCGACTACCCGTTCTACGACAGCGTCGACGTCGACTTCTACGCCTCGGCGGCGATCATGGAGCTGTACCCCGAGCTCGAGCGGCGTGGCATCCGCGACCTGCTGGATTCGGTCGTGGTCGACGATCCCACGCCCGTCGAGATCCAGGCCACCGGCCGGCCCGGCGTGCGCAAGGTCGGCGGGAACGTGCCCCACGATCAGGGCGGCCCGGAGGATGACCCGTTCGTCCGTCCGAACTGGTATCGCTTTCAGGACTCGAACCTGTGGCTCGATCTCGTCCCCAAGCTCGCACTGCAGGTCTGGCGCGACACCCGCCTGCTCGGGGATCCCACCCTGGTGCGGGCGGCACGACCCGTGCTGGAGGCCGGCCTCGCGCGCCTCGCCGCCCGTGACCTCGACGGCGACGGGCTGCTCGATCACCAGGGCATCCCCGACCAGACCTACGACACGTGGCCGATGGAGGGGCCGTCGGCGTATGTCGGCGTGCTGTGGCTCGGCGCGCTGCGCGCGGCGGAGGAGCTGGCGCGCCGGGACGGCGACGCGGCCGCCGCGGCCAGCTGGCGAACGGACTACGAGCGCTCCCGGGCCAGCCTCGAGGGCCGCCTGTGGCGCGACGGCTATTACGCGTTCTGCGGCGCCGGCGCGACCCGCGACAGCATCATGGCCGACCAGCTCGCGGGCCAGTGGTACGCGGACGTGGCCGGGCTCGGCGACCTCGTCGACCCGGCGCGGATCGACGCGGCGCTGCGCACCGTGCACCGGCGCAACGTCGTGGACTTCGGCGATGGGCTGCTCGGCGCCGTGAACGGCATGCACCCCGACGGCACGGTCGACGAATCCAGCGAGCAGTCGCAGGAGGTGTGGGTCGGGACGACCTATGCCCTCGCGGCGCTGATGATCGGGCGCGGGCTCGTCGACGAGGGCTGGGAGACGGCCCGCGGCGCGGCGCGCGTCACGTGGGAGCGCGGCCTGTGGTTCCGGACGCCCGAGGCCTACGACGCGGCCGGCAACTACCGACCCTCGCTGTACGTGCGACCGCTCGCGATCTGGGCGATCGAGGAGGCGCTCCGCCGCCTGCGCCGATCTCGTTCCAGCGTGAACGTCTAACCCGAGACCGCCTCGGGCCGCGTCTCGCCGAGCCGGACCTGCATCGCGTGCGACAGCACCTGGTCCGAGTCGTCCGGCCCGAGGCCCGTCGTCCACCACTCGAAGCGAAGGCGCTCGCGGTCGAGGTCGACCAGGCCGTAGCCGTGGCTGTCCATGTCGAGATAGTGGAGATGGGGCATGCCGGCGAGGATCTGCTGCTCGATGGCGAGCGATTCGGTTCGCAGGCCCCAGCCCATCTTGTCGTCGAGGTTCTGCGAGGTGAGGCTCGTGTTCACGAACTCCGCCGCGACCGGGGGCATGTGCGGGTCCTCCGCGAGCTCCGCGGCAAGGCCGACGTGGACGTCGCCGCTGAGCACGACGACGTTCGGCGTCTCGAGCTCGCCGATGAACCGGATCAGGTGCCGCCGCTCTTCCGGGTAGCCGTCCCACTGGTCCCAATCCGGCCCGGTCCCGTCGCCATCGATCAGCTTCACCTTCACGAGCGCCTTGCGCACGAGCTCCGGCAGCGCGTCGCTCCAGGTCCGCGCCATCACCGATGGATTGCCGAGCACCCGCCAGTGCGCGTCGGAGCCGGCGAGCGACGCCAGCAGCCACGCCTTCTGGTCCGGCCCGAGATTCGTGCGGCCCTGCCGCGACAGCTCGGGCGGGGGCACCGGCTCGTCGCGCATCGTCCGGGTGTCGAGCAGGAAGATCTCCGCGAGCGACCCGACGCGGGCGGATCGGTAGACCCGGGCGGGATTGCCGGGGTCCGGCCTGCGCACAGGTTGCCACTCCTCGCGCGCCCGGAACGCCGCCGCCTTGCGCTCCGACCACGGGCCGTCGCGCTCCTCCCGGTGCTCGGTCGCGCCATCTCGCCAGGCGCCGTCCGCGAACTCGTGGTCGTCGACGGTGCCGATGAAGGGATGCGCGGCAGCGGCTGCCTGGATGTCCGGATCGGACCGGTACTGGGCGTAGCGGCGCCGGTAGTCCTCGAGGGTCTTGCATTCGTGGAGCGGGTCGAACGGCCGGCCGATGTCCTTGGACGGCGTCTGGCTCGCGGGCGGGTTCTGGGACGCCTCGTAGATCCAGTCGCCGAGATGCAGGACGAACGCGATG
>DASSHR010000014.1:0-25620 GCA_035692745.1 Candidatus Limnocylindrales bacterium
CGCCAGGTTGCCGTTCCACAGGCCGCTGGCCGCCGCGAAGACCGCGACGGCCATGAGGAATGCCCAGCTGACGATCCGGATGATCCGATCCTCGAGGGTCGGGTCTGCGCTCGGTGAGGCGGTGTCGTCGACCGCCTCGTCGACGGCATTCGGGGTCGGCCGCCCGCCGATCTCCCGTTCGATCGCCTTCGGATCCAACGCGCCCTCCGTCCTCATCTCCCGTGGCTGGTCGCCGGCGCCGGCCATCCGACGGCGCACCCACACGAACGTGGGCGCGAGGGCCAGTGCGAACGCGACGGTCGCGAGGATCGCGATCGCCGCGAGCACGATGTCGGACATGGACGGCATCAGCGTGTCCCGAACTGGTACGTCTGCTTCACGAGGCGCAGGTACGAGAACGTCTCGGTGTCGCGCACTCCATCGACCCGCTGCAGGCGGTCCGCCAGGAAACGCAGCAACCCCTCGTTGTCCTCGGCGACGGTCTCGATGAGCACATCGAAGCGCCCCGCCGTGACGACGACGTAATCGACCTCGGGCATGCTCGCGAGCGCCTCCGCGACGTCGAGCAGTCGGCCGGGCTCGCAGCGGATGCCGATGAGGGCCTGCTGGAAGCCGAGCTTGTCCGGGTCGGCCACGCCGACGATCTGCAGGATGCCACGCTCCACGAGCCGGTTGGTGCGCGCGCGCACCGCTGCTTCCGAGACCCCGAGGTCGGCGGCGATCTGGGTGAATGGCCGGCGACCGTCCTGCTGGAGGTGCTCGATCACCCGCTTGTCGAGCGGGGAGAGCTCATCGCGGCGGCGCGTCCGGCGCGCGGTGTCATCCACGATTCGAATCTCGCAATGGCAGGGCCTCCAGCGCGCGGAATCGTAGCGGATCGACACGCCCGCGACCTTGCATTTCGGGCAGTCAGCCCCGGTCGAGGTCCGCCAGCACGGCGCCCAGCGCCTCCACGGATTCCCGGGTGATCGGGTCGACCACGAGCTGGACCTCGGCGAGTCCGAGTGCCGCGTAGGCGCGCAGGCCGTCGGCGATGGCCGCGGTCGACCCCTCCAGCGCCGGCGCCGAGGACGCCGTCTCGTCGTACTTCGTGAGCCGGCCTTCGCCGCCCGGCAGACGCACGAGCACCGCGGAGGTCTTCTCCAACGTGCCCGGGTCGCGGCCCACGGCGCGGCACGCCTCGTCGACGTCGCGCAGGATCGGCTCGAGGCCCGCGGTCGAGTTGTTGGACTGGCGATACCAGACGTTCCACTGCTCGACGTGCGGCAGGGTGATCTCGAGCATCCGCGGCCCGATGCTGCCGACCATCAGCGGCGGCCCGCCGGGCCGCGCCGGCGCCGGCTTCAGCACGCAGTCGCGCGCCTGGAAGAACTGGCCGTCGAAGTCGATCTCGCCCTCGCGCAGGAGGGTGCGGATGATCGTGAACGCCTCCTCGAAGCGCGAGATGCGATGGTCGAACGGGAAGCCGAACGCCCGGAACTCGGTGTCGTTCCAGCCGGCGCCGAGGCCGAGGATCAGGCGCCCGCCGCTGATCTCGTCGACCGTGGCCGCCATCTTCGCCAGCATCGGCGGCGTGTGGAACGCGGTGGCGGCCACGAGCGGACCGATCTTGATCCGCGACGTCGCCTGGGCGATCGCGGCGAGCGAGGTGAACACCTCCCACGGTCCGCGCGTGGATCCGTCCTCGTAGCGGTAGAGCAGGTGGTCGCCGAGCCAGATCGTGTCGAAGCCGGTGTCCTCGGCGGCCTTTGCCATCGCGATGTACTCGGGCCAGCGGACCTCGCGCTCGACCTCGGGCAGCTGGATTCCGATGCGCATGGGACGGTTGGCTGTCGGCATGGTCGAAGCGTACCTGCCGCGTCCGGGACGCCGCTGGCATCGTCGTTGCGAGCCGTCGAGGCTCACGCTGCTCAGCAGCCAAGGAGGCGCCACCATGACCGAGCAGCGAGAGCCCGATCCCACCTCGGATCGCCGGGACGACGACCGGCCCAACGAACGACCGGCCTGGGACCGCGACCCGAACGAGCGGCCACCGTTCGATCGTGATCCGGACGCCCAGCGCGCACCGGGCTCGGGCGAGAGCGACAGCGACGTCCACCAGCCGCCGATGCAGGCGGGCGCCGAGGCCCGCCAGGCAGGCTGAGGCTCGCCGCGGCGCCGCGGCTAGCATGGCGCCATGGCGACGACCGATCCGCCGACCGATGCCCCGATCTGGTACGTGGCGCCGGGGCCACCGACCGATGGCCCGCTCACCTTCGAGGAGCTCGCGCTCGCGGGCCGCAACCGGGGCATGCCGCTCGAAGCCATGCGCTACGACATCACCCCCAGCGGGCTGCACTACCTGCTGATCCATTTCGACATCCCGGCCGTCGACCCCGATGCGTGGCGGCTCCGGATCGATGGGCTCGTCGAGCAGCCGATCGAGCTGACGCTCGCCGACCTCCGGTCGCGCCCGCGCGAGACGGTTCCGGTGACGCTCGAATGCGCGGGCAACGGTCGAGGGCGCCTGGAGCCGCGGCCGCTGAGCAACCCGTGGCTGTACGAGGCGATCGGGACGGCCGAGTGGGGCGGCACCTCCCTCGCCCCGATCCTGGCGGAGGCGGGCCTTCGGCCGGAGGCGCGCGAGCTGGTCTTCACCGGCGCCGATCGCGGCTTCCAAAGCGGCGAGGAGCACGACTTCCAGCGCAGCCTGTCCGTCGACGAGGCGCGCCGGCCGGAGATCCTGCTGGTGGACGAGATGAACGGCGCGCCGCTCCAGCCCCAGCACGGGTCGCCGGTCCGCCTGCTCGTCCCGGGCTGGTATGGCATGGCGAGCGTGAAGTGGCTGACCCGGATCGAGGCGATCGACCACGCCTTCGACGGCTATCAGCAGGCGCGGACCTATCGATACAAGCAGCGCGCCGACGAGCTCGGCGAGCCCGTGCAACGGATCCGGGTCCGCGCGCTCATGGCGCCCCCCGGCCTGCCCGACTACTTCAGCCGCCGGCGGCTCGTGGAGCCGGGCCTCGTGACGATCCGGGGTCGCGCCTGGGGCGGCAGCTCGCCGATCGAGCGCGTCGAGGTCGGCATCGACGGGGCGTGGTCGGACGCCGCACTCGAGCCACCGATCGGGCGGTTCGCGTGGCGCGGGTGGGCGTTCGACTGGGATGCCCAGCCGGGCGACCACGAGCTCACCTGCCGAGCCACGGACGCCGAGGGCACCGTCCAGCCGCTCGACATGCCCTGGAACTACGGGGGCATGGGCAACAACGGTGCACAGCGCGTCTCCGTGACCGTGCGGGCCCGCGGCGGGATTTGAGGGTCGCCCGGCGCTAGGATGCGGTCATGGAGGGAACCCGCCGGGCGGCCGGTCGCGCAAGCATGCCGACGCGGATTCGTCGCAGGGTCGGGCGCCGGCTGAAGCGCTGGCAGAACCAGGCTCGGAATTCGAGCCTGGGGCTTGCCGCCACGGTCCTGCGGGCGGTGCGTCCCGGCGCCGCGACGGAGGAGCGGATCCTGCGCATGAACTGGGCGTCCCGTGACGCCGCGCGGCTCGACGAGTACCTCGTGATCGGCTGGCAGAACCCGCGGATCAACGTCCAGAGCATCCTGATCCGGCACGCGCTCGTGCACCGCCTCTTCGGCGACGAGTTCGCCGACCTCGAGCGAGCGGAGCTGGAGCTGGCCGTCGAGCTCAATGAGGCGCTGCGCCAGGAGGCGGCGCGGACCAGGGTCCACATCCACTCCTACCTCGATGCCCGGCGCCAGGCGGCGATCCGCGAGGTGAGCCGGGTGATCGAGCCGCGCGAGCACGAGATGGAGCAGCGCTGGCGCCTCGCGCTCGACGGTCGCTCTCCGGAGCCACTTGCCGTGCTCGAGCTGGCGTGTGGCTCGGCGAACGACTACCGGGCGTTCGTCGACTTCGGTCTTGCGCCGTTCCTCGACTACACCGGGATCGACCTCAACCCGAAGAACATCGACAACGCGCGCCGGCGGTTCCCGGCGGCGAACTTCCTCGTGGGAAACGCGATGTCGACGGGCCGGCCCGACGCCTCGGCGGACGTGGTCATCGCCTCCGACCTCTTCGAGCACCTGCCGTTCGAGGTGGCCAACGGCGTCCTGGCGGAGGCGACACGGATTGCCCGCGACGGGCTGATCCTCTCGTTCTTCAACATGGCCGACGTTCCGGACCACGTCGACCAGCCCGTGGCCGCCTATCACTGGAACCTGCTCAGCGCGCCGCGGATGGTCGCGGACCTGCAACGGACGTTTCCGTCCGTGACGGCGATCGAGATCCCGGCATGGCTGCAGGCCGAGTTCGGCTACGCCCACACCTACAACCCCGCCGCGTGGACGATCCTGGCCGACCGCGTCGCGGTCGCTTCCTCAGGTGGCGCTGCGGGTTCGCGCGGCACGGCGGTCGCGACCCGCGCCTGACGCGCTGCGCTCAGGCGAGCGGCGCTCAGGCGGGCAGAGCTCAGGCGGGCCGGATCTCCGCCAGCAGCTCGTGGATCCGGATCGGCTTCGGCAGGAATGCGTCGCAGCCTGCGGCGAGTGCCGCATCGCGATCGGCGTCCATGACGCTCGCGCTGACGAGCACCACGTGGGCGCGGCGGTTCGCAGCGCTGGCGCGGATCTCTGGCACGAGACTCAGCCCGTCGCCATCGCCGAGGTGGCGGTCCAGGAGGACGGTGTCGGCGGCGTGTCGGGCGAGCCAGTCGCGGGCCGCGGCGAGGCTCTCGGTCACGTGGAGATCGTGCGTGGTCGGCGCGAGCACGGCGCGGAGCAGCGCGGCGTTCCGCGCGTCGTCCTCCACCGCGAGGACCACCGGGCGCGCGGCCATCAGGCGGCTCCGGCCACCCGCGACAGCCAGCCACGCAGGGCGTCGAGGGCGGCGTCGCCACGCGCTGCCACGCCGATCACGTTGCCATTCAGCCGGGCCTTGTCCTCCGGCGCCAGCTCCCCGGGCGTGGTTCCCCAGATCGGGATGCTCGCCGTGGTCGGATCCGCCTTCAGCCGGTTCACGAGCTCGAAGCCATCCGATTGCAGGAGGTCGAGCAGGATCAGGTCCGGGCTCGTGTCCGCGGCGAGCTGCCGTCCGGCGTCGCCGCTGGTGGCGCCCGTGACGCGGAACCCCTCCGGCTCGAGCACGGCGCGATACCGCTCGTGCGCCGCGGTGTCGGGGTCGATGACGAGCACGTCCACCGTGCGGGTCTTGACCTTCGTCGTGAAGGTCAGGCGGCTGAGCGCCTGGAGCAACGGGTCGCGAGCGATCGGCTTCACGAAGTAGTCGACGGCCCCGAGCGCCATGCCCAGTGAGCGGTCGTCGACGACCGACACGACGAGCACCGGGATGCCGCGCGTGGCGTCGGCGCGCTTGAGGCGCTGGAGGACGTCCCAGCCGTCGATGTCCGGCAGCAGGATGTCGAGCAGGACCGCATTCGGGCGCAGCTCGGTCGCCCAGCGCAGGGCTTCCTCGCCGCTGGCCGTGGTGGCGACGGCGTACCCGGCGCCCTCGAGGTAGACGCGCAGCAGCTCGGCGGCCGATGGATCGTCCTCGACGACGAGCACGACCGGTTGGCCCGGCTGGAGCTCCGGCAGCGGCGACCGTTGGGCGAGGACCGTGCTCGCATTGGCGGGCAGGCGGACCGTGAACTGGCTGCCGCGGCCGACCTGGGAAGTGACCTCGATCGTTCCACCATGGGCTTCGACGAGCCGGCGGGTGAGCGCCAGGCCCAACCCGGTGCCCTCGCGCGTCGCACCCGTCCCGACCTGCTCGAAGGCCTCGAACACCCGGCCCAGGTCCCCGGGCTCGATGCCGACGCCGGTGTCCTCGACGACCAGCACCACGCGATCGGCCGTCTGCTGCGCGCGAACCACGACCCGGCCGGCGGCGGGCGTGAACTTGATGGCATTCGACACGAGGTTGAAGACGACCTGGCGCATGCGGCTGGGATCGGCGACGAGCGGCAGCTCGTCCGGCGACTCCAGCACGAGCACGAGGGACTTGCGCTGCGCAAGGGGGCGCATCGCGGCGATCGTCTCGCCGAGCAGGGCCGCAAGGTCGAACGGCGCCGGCTTGAGGTCCGGCCTGCCCGCCTCCACGCGCGCCAGGTCGAGCACCTCGTTGATCAGCTCCAGCAGGTGCAACCCGGAGCCGTGGATGTGGCCCGCGAAGTCGTGGACGCGGGCGGGGTCGGATGCAGCGTCGGCCGTGCCCTGCGGAGCATCGAGGAGGAGCTCGGAAAAGCCGATGATCGCGTTGAGCGGGGTCCGCAGCTCATGGCTCATCGCCGCGAGGAAGTCGCTCTTGGCCGCGCTGGCGGCGCGGAGCTCCGTGATGAGCCGCTCGCGCTCGCGGATCGCGTCGTCGCGCTCGACCGCGCGCCACGTCCGGTCGGCGAGCAGGCGGAGGACCTCCTCGTCGTCCTCCACGAACAGCGGGCGGCCGCGAAAGCTGAGCTCGAGCCGGGCCGGCGCCCGGGTGTCCAGGGCGGGGAGCGCGAGCTCGCGGCGCAGGGTCAAGCCGCTCTGGCTCCCGGAGTCCGCGACCGCGACCGTGTCCTTCCCGACGATCACCGCCGCACGCGCCGCGCCGGTCGCTCGCACCGCGGTCTCGGCGAGCGTGGACCAGATCCGCGCGCTCCCGACGCCGTCGGGGATGCCGTTGAGCTCGCGGATGAAGTCGTAGGCGATCGTCTGCTGGGTCAGCCGCCGAAGCAGCCGCGGCGGTGTGAACGCGATGAGATAGCCGAACGCGGCGCCGACGGCGAGCAGCTCCACGGCCAGCTCGATGCTGCCCCGGAAGGCGGGCAGCACACCGGCGACGATCAGGCCGACGAGCGCGATGCCGAGGGCAAGGGTGGCGAATGCCCCCACGAGCATGCGGACCCGCGACGTGCCGGCGCGCCGCCGGCCCTCCATCGCCAGGCCAACCGCGGGCACGATCTCGAAGATGCCGAAGTACGCGCCGATCAGTAGGATCAGGCCGCCCATGATCGGCTGGAGGACCGCGGCGCCGAAGACGATGCTGTACACCACGAACAGCCCGATGAGGGCGCACAGGACGAGCCCGATCGTGATGAAGTGCCGAGCGGGCGCCCAGAACTGGGCGACGAGCCAGAGGGCCGCGATCGGCTCGGCGAGCAGGGACGCGGAGGACAGGACGCTGACGACGGGCTGGATGCCCGGTACCAGCCGTCCGACGAGCGATCCGATGAGCACCGTCGACAGGCAGCCGAACACGAGCAGCACCGCGAACCGGAGCGGTTCCGGACGGCGACGGTAGTCGCGAACCGCGACGGCGAACAGCGCCAGGAAGCTGAGGTCGAGGATCGAGACGACGATCGCGGACACGGCTAGGCCGACTGGATCCGGGCCATCGACGGCCGAAGGGAGCGCAGCCACGACGATTCGTCGGGGAGGACCGGCTCGCCGCGCATGAGCGGCACGAACGCCGCGGCGAGGCCCGGGTCGAACTGGCGGCCGGCGAGCCGCGTGATCTCCGAGAGCGCCTCGTCGACGGATCGGGCGGGTCGATACGGCCGGTCATGGACCATCGCGTCGAACGCGTCGACCAGCCCGACGATCCGGGCGCCGATGGGGATCGCGGCGCCGCGCAGGTGATCCGGATAGCCGGCGCCATCCCAATGCTCGTGGTGGTGGCGGATGACCGGGAGGAAGTGGCGGCTGCCACGGAGCGGGCGGCAGATCGTCTCGCCGATCACGGGGTGCGTGCGCATGACCGCCCACTCGTCCTCGGTCAGCGGCAGCGGCTTGGCGAGGACCGAATCCGCGATGCCGATCTTGCCGACATCGTGGAGCATCGCCCCGAGCACGATCGGGCGGATCTCCGCATGCGGCAGCCCGGCCGTGATCGCCAGCTCGCGCGCCAGCGTCGACAGGCGCTGGCAGTGGCGCTCGGTGAGCTCGTCCTTCGCTTCGACCGCGTTCGCCAGCGCCGCGATGACGCCGTGGGCGCCGTCGACCTCGGCGAGCGCCTCGGCGAGCCGAAGCACGCTGCGGATTCGGGCGAGCAGCTCGGCGCGCTCGTACGGCTTGCGCAGGAAGTCGTCCGCGCCGGCGTCGAGGCCCGCGACCACGTCGCGCGTCGCGGTGCGACCGGTGAGGAGGATGACCGGCAGCGCGACGGTGGCCGGATCGGCCCGCAGGGCGCGACACACCTCGAGCCCGTTCATGCCCGGCATCTCGATGTCGAGCAGCACCAGGTCGGCGGCATCGGACCGTGCCGCACGCAGGCCGTCGTGCCCATTCGCGGCGGTGCTGACGTCGTAGCCCTCGCGGCGAAGCAGCGCTTCCAGGAGAGCCCGGTTCGAAGCGTCGTCCTCGACGACGAGAACGCGCACGTAGGACGCAGATTCCACTCGATCCCCCAAGACCGGTGCGGAGAAGCGCCAGTCTGTGACGGGATGGTGCGGATCGGAACGCTACGAAAGTCCTATAGGGGCCGCGTGGCGAACGCGGAGCCCGCTCGTCGAGCGAGTTGGTCGGGGCGGTCGGATTCGAACCGACGGCCTCATGCTCCCAAAGCATGTGCGCTACCAGGCTGCGCTACGCCCCGACGGCGGCGCCAATCATAGGCGGCGGAGGCTGCGGAACCGGAAGCGGGCGGCACGCGTCTCGCGGCTGACGCCGGGTGGGAGCTGGCAGGCTGATGGAACCACCCGGCGTCGCCCGTTCCGGCGTCGGCCTTCCGGCGACGGCCCGGCGGCCGAGATCTAGAAGCCGAGCTCCCGGAGCAACGGCCGCATGCGCCGCGCCGCCCGGCCGCGATGCGAGATCGCATCCTTCTCCGCGGCCCCGTACTGGCCGAACGTGCGGCCCCCCGCTCGCTCGCGCGCGGGCTCGAACAGCGGGTCGTAGCCGAACCCGCCGTCGCCGCGCAGCCCGTCGGCGATGCGGCCGCGCGACGTACCTCGCCGGAAGACGAGTCGAACGCCGCCCGGTGCCGATGGGTCCGGCAGCCCGAGGGCCAGGACGCAGACGTAGCGCGCCCCGCGCTGCGGCGTCTGAACTCCCGCGAGCGCGTCGAGCAGCTTCGCGTTGTTCTCCGCGTCCGTGGCGTCGCGGCCGGCGTAGCGTCGCGTTCGAACGCCCGGCGCGCCGGCGAGCGCCTCGACCTCGATGCCGGAATCGTCGGCGAGCGAGGGCAGGCCCGTCGCGCGAACCGCGAATCGAGCCTTGATCGCCGCGTTCGTCTCGAACGTCAGGCCATCCTCAACGGGCTCGCCCGCGATCCCGAGCTGGTCCAGCGACAGGAGCTCGGCACGGTCGAGGTCGAGCATCTCGCGGAGCTCGCGGAGCTTGTGCTCCGACCGCGTCGCGATGACGAGGCGCCGCGGGGTGCCCGCCCTGGCCGCGGAGGCGCGTCCCTCAGGGCTCAGCGGCGCACCGTCGCGAGGGCCTGGCCCTGGATCTCGAACAGGCTGGCCAGCCCCGCGTCGGCCACGTCGAGCAGGCTCGTGACCCGCGTGCGGTCGAACGGCAGGCCTTCGGCCGTGCCCTGGAGCTCGATGTACGTGCCCGCGTCCGTGCCGACGACGTTCATGTCGACCTCGGCCGTCGAGTCCTCGGAGTAGTCGAGGTCGAGCATGGTCAGGCCGCGCACCACGCCCACCGAGACGGCCGCGACCTTGCCGACCAGCGTCCGCTCGAGGCCGGCGCCGATGAGCGCCGCTGCGAGCGCCACGTAGCCACCGGTGATCGAGGCGCAGCGGGTGCCGCCGTCGGCCTGGAGGACGTCGCAGTCGACCGTGATCGTGCGCTCGCCGAGCTTCGTGAGGTCAACGACGCCGCGCAGCGAGCGCCCGATGAGCCGCTGGATCTCGTGCGTCCGGCCGCCGATCCTGCCCTTCACGGACTCGCGATCCGAGCGCTCAGCGGTCGCGCGGGGCAGCATCGAGTACTCCGCGGTCACCCAGCCGCTGCCCTTGCCGCGGAGGTGCGGCGGCACGCGGTCACCGATCGTCGCGGCGCACAGGACCTCGGTGTCGCCGGCGCGGATGCGGCACGAGCCCTCGGCCCACTTGAGCACGCCGAGCGTGATCGAGACGGGCCGCAGGTCGTTGGGGCGTCGCCCGTCATTGCGCACGCTGGGGGGCCGGTTGCCCAGGGTCATCGACTCGCCTCCGCTCGCTCTTCCCGCTCTTCGACCTTCGCAGCATCCCACAGGTCGTCGAGGGCCGCGAAGTCGAGGTCACGAAGGGCGACGCCACGCTCGCGCGCCATCCGCTCCACGCGCCCGAAGCGGGCCTTGAACTTCGCGTTCGCCGCGCGCAGCGCCGCTTCGGCCTCGATGCCGAGCTTGCGCCCGACGTTGACCGCGACGAGCAGGAGATCGCCGAACTCCTCCGCCCGATCCGCGTCCGTCTCGGCGCGCGCCAGCTCGGCGAGCTCTTCCGTGACCTTGTCGAGGACGCCGTCCATCGACGGCCAGTCGTACCCGATCGCCGCCGCCCGTTCCTGCATCTCCTGGCTCGCCGCCAGGGCCGGCAACGACGAGCTGATGCCGTCCAGCGCACCCTTCGGCGGCTTCGACGCCACGGCGGCTGCGCCGGGCTCTGCGGCGCCCGCTGCCGGCGCTGCGGCGGCCTCGCGCTCGCCGGCCTTGATCCGCTCCCACTGGCGGTTCACGTCCGCGCTGGTGTGCGCCACCGCGTCGCCGAACACGTGGGGATGCCGCCGCACGATCTTCCGCGCCAGCGAGGCCTGGACGTCCGCCAGGTCGAACACGCCGGCTTCGGCGGCGAGCTGCGCATGCAGGACGACCTGGAGGAGCAGATCACCGAGCTCCTCGGCGAGCGCCGGCGTCGCGCCGAGCTCCAGCGCGTCGTAGACCTCGTACGCCTCCTCGAGGAGGTGCTTGCGCAGCGAGGCGTGCGTCTGCTCCCGGTCCCAGGGACACCCGTCGGGCTGGCGGAGGCGATGGCTGATGTACGGCATGGACCACGGTCCGGCGGATGCGAGCTCCGGCGCGATGGGCGGCACGTACAGCGGCCCGTCGAGGTCGCGCAGGTCGAGCTCGGCGATCGAGATGACCGCGTCACCGTCGCGGTCGAGCCGGATCGCCTGCGCGTCGGGCGGGTAGAGGCGGCGGAGCACCGAGAGCGGATCCCGGCCCGCTGGACCGTGGCGTCCCGGCAACGGCGCGACGGTGGCCGGCACGCGGGGATCCCTGCCGAGCACGGCCGCCGGCACCACGAGCAGGGGCCTCGAGGGCTCGATCGGGAGGGCCGTCAGCGTCTCCGCCGGGACGACCTGGATGCCCGCCGCGACGTCGAGATCCCAGCGTGCGCGGGCCTCGGCGACGAGCGCGTCGAGCATCCCCGGCCTCAGGACGTGCCGTTCGAGCCGGAGACCTTGTACTCGATCTGAGCGTCGGCCTTCTGCTTCGAGTACCAGGTGTCGAAGCCGGAGTCCTTGAAGATCTTCAGCTGCTCGGGCGACGCGTCGCGCTGCTCCTCGGCGAGGACCATGAACAGGTACTGCCCGTCCTCGCTCGTGCCGTCATCGACGCTGACCACGTCCGAGACGGACCCGATGGCCGTCCCGAAGACCGCCGTGTCGAGCGTCTCGGACAGTTGCTGGCTGGCGATCCAGCCCAGGTCGCCGCCGTCCTTGGCCTGCTTGCCCTCGCTGTTGTCGATCGCCGCCTGCCGGAACGTGGCCTCGTTGGTGAGCGTGCCCTTCAGGGTCGTGAGGTAATCCTTGTCGCCGGTGCCGGTGGGCCGCATGAACTGGATGACGTGCCACCCGAACGTGCTTTTCACGGGCTCGAGGAGCTGCCACGGCTTGAGGTCGGGATTGAGGATCGCGTCCTTGAAGGTCAGGTCGACCGTGCTGCCCGGGTAGTACCAGGGCTGCTTGCCGCCGAGCAGCTTCGCGGTTCGCTCGTCCGTCATCGTCCGCGCCATCTCGTCGAACTTCTCCGGGTGGAGCTTGAGCTCGTTGTACGCGGCCTCCGCCTCGGTCTTGGCCTTGGCCCACGCCGGATCGTCCGCCGGCAGGTCCTCGGAGGTCGAGGTGTCGTCGTTCGGGGCGAACACGATCTGGCGGACCTTCACGCCGCCCTCGGTGACCCCGGCCTGGGACGCGTTCGGGGTGGGCAGGAAGATCTCGAGGACGTGGCGCTGCTTGCTGGGGGCGGAGAGCTCCGCGACGATCTCGTCAGACAGCTTGCTCCGCAGGAGGTCGCCCTTCGCCGCGACGCGGTAGTCCGCCATCGAGATGCCGGCATCCTCGATCTGCTGCTGGAACGTGCCGTCCACGCTCGCCGGCGCGGTCTCCGTGAACCGCCCGATGCGATACACGCCGTCGTCGCCCTTGATGACGCCGGTCGGGGTATTGATCTGCGCAGCGAAGACGGCGTGCATGAACGCCTCGTCGTAGCCGCTGTTCTCCGACACCCAGCCAATGTCGCCGGCCTGCGGGGCGTTCGCCGAATCGGACGCGGTCTTGGCCACGTCGTCCCACGATTCGCCGTTCTTCAGGCGGGCCAGCGCGCGCTGCGCGTCGCCGAGCGCGACCAGGTTCGCCTCGTCCGTGACCTCGCCGGTCACGGCATCCGCCACGGGATCGACCTCGATCATCCAGGCGTGGCGCGACTCGTCCGTGGTCGCCCGGTTCACGAGCTCCTTGTCGATCTCCTCGTCCGACACGGTGATGCCCTTGTCCGAGGCGAGCTTCGCCTGGAGCCGGTTGTCGACCAGCCGATCGAGGGTGAGGTCCACGAGCTGGCCCTGGCGCTGGCTGATCAGCTGGAGCTGTTGCTGGCCCGTGCTGCTGTCGATCTTGCCCTGGGCCATCAGCGTCTGGATCCGGCTCGCGATGTACTGGAGGCCGAAGTCCTCGATCTTGATCCGGTTGCGCAGCTCGTCCTTCGTGATCGTCGTGCCGTCCACGGTGGCGGCGGCCCCGTAGTGGTCGTCGTACCACGACCAGGCGGCGTAGCCGACGAGGATCACGACGGAGATTCCGATCGCGAGGAAGAAGCCGAGGTTGATCAAGCTGTTCCGGCGGTCGCCGGAATCCCAGCCGGCGCGGCTCTTGCGCCGCGCGACGGGCCTGGCTCGGAGCGTCATTCGGGAGGGGTGTCCTGTTCAGGGTGGGGCGCGCCGATCTGGCCAGGCGCGGTGGCGGGGGCCGAATGGTAGCGCACGATCAGCGCAGCGCCGGCAGCACGATCCGGTCGACGAAGCGCTCGGTGGCGTGGCCGTCGGCAATCTCGAAGGCGTCGGCCCGGAACCGCTCCACGCGGTCCAGGTCGAACCGGCCCGCGCGCAGCCACTGCGCGAGCTCCGTCGTGGTCTCGAAGACCGGCCCCGGGACGCCCGTCCGGTAGTCGAAATAGAAGCCCCGCTCGTCCAGGTAGTCGTCGTGATCCGGGGCGAAGAAGGCCATCGGGCGGCCTAGCAACGAGAACTCGAAGATCGCGCTGGAGTAGTCCGTGACCAGGATGTCGCTGGCGAGCATCAGCTCGTGGATGTCGGGATGGTCCGATGCGTCGATCGCGAACGACCGCAGCTCCGGCGGGATGGCCTGCGCCTCACGGACGAACGGATGGAGCTTCAGCAGGATCACGTGGTCGTCGCCGAGCACCCGATGGAGCTCGCGGAAGTCGAGATCCTGGGGCGACGTCGCCTTGCGGACCGTCGTGCCCCGGAACGTGGGCGCATACAGGACGACCTTCCTGCCGGCCGGCAGCCCGTACTTCGCGCGCACCGCGGCGACGATCTCCGGCACGCGCGGCCCGAACAGGACGTCCGTGCGGGGCATGCCGAGGTCCGTCACGAATCGCTCCAGGGGCTGGTGGAATGCCTCCGCGTAGTGGACGGCTGACGTCTTCGAGGCCATCAGACAGATGTCGTAGTTCGAGTGGATCGCCACGCGCTCGACGAGCGCCTCGTCGGCCCCGAACGTCTTGTCGAGGACGCTCCAGCCGATCTTCTTGAAGGCGCCCGAGGCATGCCACGTCTGCACGATGGTCGTGCCTGCGCGAGGCGTGATCACGTAGATCGGGAAGTAGTAGTCGTCCACGATGAACAGGCGCGCGCGGGCAAGGTGGTAGCCGGCACGCAGGTTGTAGCTGAACGTGGCGAACCAGCGGCGCCAATCCGTGGCGGGTCGCGTCATGAGCAGGACGTACGGGATCCGCGGCGTCCGCCGATCCAGCTCCGCCCGGATGAACGCGAGGTTGCCGGCCGGCTGCTCCGCGGCGGTCGAGGCGAGCACGACGTGGGACTGGAGCGGGAGCCGCCGCCCGAGAAAGAAGCCGAGCCGGACCAGGGCGATGCGGAACCCGAGGATGCGGCGCCGGCGGGAGGGGCGCGGCTCGTCCGGCGCGGGCGCCGGTCGACTCCGGCGCCGTGGCAGCGTGGAGATTCGATCGCCTCCGGGGCGGTGGGTGGTCGGCTGGCGATGATACCGGCTGCGGGCCGGTACCCTTGGCGCCGACTGCACGTGGAGGGACGCATGACGTTCGGCATGGTGGTGCTCGCCGGCGGGATCGGCCGCCGCATCGGCCGCCCGTTCCCGAAGCAGTTCCTGCTCCTCGGCGGCAAGCCCCTCATCGTTCACGTGCTCGAGAAGGCCCGCGCCATCCGCGAGATCCAGCAGGTCGTGATCACCTGCCCCGAGGCGCACCTCGCCGAGACGCAGGAGCTCCTGACGAACCACGGGTTCGATGCGAAGTTCCGGTGCATCGTCGGCGGCGCCACGCGACAGGCGTCGGTCTACAACGGCCTCCGGGCGCTGGACGGGATCGACTCCGTGATCATCCACGAGGCGGTCCGGCCGCTGGTCACCGCGGAGGAGTTCCGGACCCTGCTCGCCAGCCCGGACGAGAACGCGATGTACGGCATCCCGATCTCGTTCACGGTCCTGCGCGGCCACGACTACGTCGAAGGCCTGCTGGATCGGGAGGAGCTGGTGAACGTCCAGCTCCCCCAGAAGTTCGACCGGCAGAAGCTGCTCGCGGCGCACGAGGCGGCACGCGCCCAGGGCACGTCGTTCACCGAGGACGCCAGCCTGTTCGTGCATCACACCGGCGAGCAGGTGCGCATCCTGCCGGGCAACGAGCGGAACGTGAAGATCACGGTCCCAGCCGACATCGTGATGGCCGAGGCGCTGTACGCGGACTTCCTCGGCCGCAGCTCGTGACCGGTCGAACCGCCCTCGTCACCGGCGCCAGCCAGGGCATCGGGCGGGCGACGGCGGTGCGGCTCAGCCGAGAGCCGTCGATCGCGAACGTGGTGCTCGTCGCCCGCAACGGTGCGGCGCTCGACGAGACCGCCGCGGCGTGCGAGGGCGGCAGCGCGACGATCGATCGAGTTGCCGCGGACCTCGCCGACCTCGATTCGATCCCCCAGCTTGTCAAGGACATCCACGGTCGGCACGGCGGCATCGACGTGCTGCTGAACATCGCCGGCTATGCCGAGCCGAAGTCGCTCCTGGACACCACGGCCCAGAACCTCGTGACCACCTTCACCGTGAACGTGTTCGCGATGCTGATCCTGACGCGCGAGGTCGTCCGCCACATGCAGGGCCGGCCAACGAAGATCGTGAACATCGCCTCCACGGCGGGGATCACCGCGCGCCCGGGCTGGGTGGCGTACGCCGCGTCGAAGGCGGCCGTCGTCTCGTTGTCGCAGACGCTGTCCGAGGAGCTCGCCGGGACGGGCGTGAAGATCTACAGCATCTCGCCGGGACGGACCGCGACGGAGCTGCGGCGCAAGCTGGCGCCGGAGGAGGACCCGAGCACGATCATGCAGCCCGATGCCGTGGCGGACGTCATCGCGATGCTCGTCGCTGAGGGCGAGCGCACGCTCGACGGCCAGAACATCATCGTCCGCCAGCAGATCTGAGCTCCCAGTTGCGGCCTGGACGCGGCCGATGACTCGGCTCGAGCACCTCCTCGCGTCGTTCGTGCTGCGCTTGCTCGGGCTGTGCTTCGACCTGCTGCCGATCCGCCAACGGGTCGTCCTGGCGACCGCCCGCGTGACGCACCTGGAAGGCAACCTCGCCTTCATCCACGCGGCGATCCGCCGGATGCGCCCGGACATGCCGATCGTCCTGCTCCTCGAGCCGTACAGCTATGGCCTGGCCGGCAAGCTCGCCTACCTGCTGCGCCTCGTGCGCGGCATGTACCTGCTCCGGACCTCGTCGCTGTTCGTCGTGGACAACGCCTACCTGCCCGTCCACGTGGCGCCGCACCGGCAAGGGACCACGGTCGTCCAGGTGTGGCACGGCGTGGGCGCGCTGAAGCGGTTCGGCGCGGACACCACGACCGGCCTGACCGAGCCCGAGCGATCCTTCCTCCACCACCACTACGACTACGTGGTCTGCGCGGGCGAGGCCGCGCGCGCGCCGTACGCGGCGGCCCTGCGGACACCCCTCGAGCGCGTGCTGGCGCTCGGGTCGCCGCGCACGGACCTCTTCTTCGATCCCGATGCGCTCGCGGCGGCACGGGAGCGCGTGCTCGCCGCGTACCCCGCGCTGCGTGGCGCCAGCGTGATCCTCTACGCGCCGACGTTCCGCGGCCGCGGACGCGGCAAGCGGGCCGCGCCCGGGTTCGACGCCGCGGCGATCCGCGCGGCCCTGCCGGCAGGCCACGTGCTCGCGCTCAAGTCCCACCCGAACCTCGATCCGGCGCTGGTGGCGAAGGCCGGCTTCGATGCGGTCATCGATCCGACGATGGAGCTGAACGACGCCCTCGCCGCCGCCGACGTGCTGGTCACGGATTACTCCTCGTCGATCTACGAGTGGGCACTCCTTCGACGCCCGCTCGTGCTCCTGCTCGAGGACCTCCACGCCTACGAGCGGGACCCGGGCCTGTACGTCGACGTGCGAACGGACCTGGTTGGCAAGCAGGTGGATCGTCCGCAGGACCTCGCGGCGGCGATCCTCGAAGCGGGCGTGGACGAGGCGGCCTGGGCGGCGTTCATCCAGCGCCACGTGGACGCCTGCGACGGCCACGCGAGCGCGCGCTTCGTCGAGCGCTTCCTGCCGGCATGACGGAGGCGGCGATCACGAGCAGCTCCAGCCCCCGCTTCTCGATCGTCAGCGCGGTCTACAACGTCGAGCCGTACCTGGGCGACTTCATCGCCTCGATCGAGGCGCAGCGAATCCCGGCAGGCGACCTCGAAGTGATCGCGGTGGACGACGGGTCGACCGACGGCTCGCTCGACGTCCTTCGCGCGTGGGCCGGCAGGAGCCGGCATCAGGTCCACGTGTATACGAAGCCGAACGGCGGCCAGGGCTCGGCGCGGAACCTGGGACTGCAGCATGCGACCGGCGAGTGGGTGACGTTCACGGACCCCGACGACATGCTCGACCCGGGCTATTTCCCGGCCGCCGGCCGGTTCGCCGACACGCATCCCGACGTGCCGGTCCTGAGCGCCCGCCCGAAGATCCTGTGGGAGGCAACCGGCACCACCACCGACGCACACCCGCGGAAGTGGCAGTACGTGACGAGCCGCGTCGCGGACCTCGACGAGGAGCCGAGCGTCTTCCTGGGCCTCACGCCCGGCAGCCTGTTCCGGAGCGACCGGATCCGGGCGCTCGAGCTCACCTTCGACACCCGCATCCGCCCGAACTTCGAGGACGCGCACTTCGCGGTGCGCTACCTGCTGGCGGAGGGCCGCCCGCGGGTCGGGTTGGTGCGGGACATGGTGTATGTCTACCGCAAGCGAGCGGACGGCAGCTCGACCCTCCAGGGCAGCATGCGCCACCCGGGCCGGTACGGACCGGTCCTCGAGCACGGCTACCTCGACGCGCTCGAACGCGCACGCCGTCCGGGAGGCGGCGTCGCGCCGTGGGTCCAGCAGCTCATCGTGTACGAGCTGTCGTGGTATCTCGGCGCCGACGAGCAGGTGCCCTCGACGATCGAGATCCCGCAAGACGGTGAAGCCCGGTTCCACGAGCTGTGGTCGACCGTCGTCGGCCGGCTGGATCCGGGGGTCGTCGCCCAGAACCGCTCCCGCAAGCCCAAGGCACTCTGGCTGGACATCCTCGCTCACGGCTACCGGGACGGGCGCTGGCACGGGATCCCGGCGGTCGACAAGGTGGATCACGCCACCGGCCAGCAGCGCGTCCGCTACCGCTTCACCGGCACCCAGCCCACCGAGCGGTTCGAGCTCGCCGGCCGGGCGATCGAGCCCGCGTACGCGAAGACCCGGACCCATCGCGTGTTCGGCCTGCCGGTGATCCACGAACGCATCCTGTGGCTCGAGGCCGGCGGCCCGCTCGACGGCTGGTTGGACGACCGCCGGCGGGCGATCGATCGGTCGAAGCCGCTGCCGACACCTGCCGGCAGGCGCCGCCGCTCGCGGCTGCTGACCCGGCTCCAGCCGGCGCGCGTGCGGCTAGAGCTCGTCCGTCGCGCGCGCGGCGCGGCCAGCCGCGGTCGCTACTGGTTGCTGCGCCGGCTCTCGCAGCTGCCCTGGTACCGCGGGCAGTTCGAGGGCGCGTGGGTGCTCATGGACCGCGCGAACAACGCGGACGACAACGCCGAGCGGCTGTTCGAGCACATCCGGGCGAACCGGCCGGACATCAACGCGTGGTTCACCATCGCGTCGGACGCGACGGATTGGCGGCGCCTCCGGGCGACCTACGGATCGCGCGTCGTGGCGTGGGGCTCGCTCCGCTGGCGGATGCTGATGCTGAACTGCGCGTGGCTGGTCTCGTCCCATGCCGACCGCGGGATCGTCGCGCCGCGAGCCGTCGTCCGGACCGAGCCGAAGCGGCCCTGGAAGTACGCGTTCCTCCAGCACGGCGTGATCAAGGACGACCTGTCGCCGTGGCTGAACCGCCGCGACATCGACATGTTCGTCGTCAGCACGGCGGCGGAGCTCGAGTCCGTTGCCGGCGACGGCAGCGGGTACGTCGTCACGCACAAGGAGACGCGGCTGACCGGCCTGCCTCGCTTCGACCGCCTCCTCACGGTCGCGCGCTCGACACGGCCGGAGGATCGCAGGCTCCTGATCGTGGCGCCGACCTGGCGGCAGGGCCTGACGGGCGAGATCGATCGGGACACGCAGCGCCGCGATGTCGACGCCGGCTACTGGACCTCGACCTACCACACGTCGTGGCTGGGCCTGCTGAGCTCGCCGGCGATCGCCGACGCCGTGCGCAGCCGCGGCTGGACGCTGGCGTTCATGCCCCACCCGAACATGCGGCCGATCCTCGAGCAGATGACCCTGCCCGCCCACGTGCAGGCCCTCTCGTTCGAGGGCGTCGACGTGCAGGCGCTCTACGGGCAGTGCGCGCTGCTGGTCACCGACTACTCGTCGGTCGCGTTCAACATCGCGTACATCGACCGGCCGCTCGTGTACTTCCAGTTCGACCGCGAGGAGATCGAGCGCGGGGCGCACCTCGGCAAGAAGGGCTACTTCGACTACGAGCGCGACGGCTTCGGCCCCGTGGCCGAGACCCTGGAAGCGGCCGAAGTCGCGATCGTCGAGGCGATCGAGCGCGGGCCGCGGGCCGCCCCGGCGTACCAGCGACGGATCACCACCACCTTCCCCACCCGTGATGGCGGAGCCTGTGCTCGCGTCGTCGAGGCGATCGAGGAGATGAGCCGGCCGTGGTCCAGGTCGACGGACCGGCCGATCTCGTCGGCAGGAAACCGGTAGGGTTCGACCTGATGGAACGACGGCGCCCCGGCGCGCGACGCAAATCGAGGTCGGCCCGACTGCGAAATCGCTTCGTGCGCTTGGCCCGTGCCGGTCTCAAGTTTGCGACGCCGTTGCGGATGGCGCTCATCGTCATCGTGGCCGCCGGGCTCCTGGCGGCGGTGGTCTTCGAGCACCTCCTCCTCCAGGCCGGTGGTGTCGCCATCGCGACGCTGGCGATCGTCGCGATGCTGGCCCAGGTCAATCGTCGCCTCGATCGCGCGGCCATCAAGGTCGCGCTTGGCGCGGGTGCGGCGGCAACCGCAGAGCCCGCCATCGCATCGCGAACGATCGGCGGGCCGAAGGCCATCGTCAGCGTGATCATCCCGGGCAAGAACGAGGCCGCCTACGCGCGGGACTGCGTCCGTAGCCTGAAGCGCCAGACGCTCCGGAACTTCGAAGCCGTGCTGGTGGATGACGGATCCACGGACGCGACGCTTGACGTGCTGCTGGACGAGATCGGCGACGATCGGCGCTTCCGGATCTACCGAACGCAACAATCGATCGGGATCGGCCGCGCCCGCAACGAGGCGATCGCGCGCTCCACGAGCAGGTACATCACGTTCCTCGACCTCGACGACTTCCTCGCTCCCAACGCGCTGGTCGACCGGGTCGAGCTCGCGGAGGCCCATGCGGACATGCCCTGGGTCGCCGGGTCCTACTGCTGGCACGAACATGTCGATCCCGACGCGAAGCCGGAGACGTGGCAGCCAGGCAAGTCTGGCCGGCGGGGGACGATCTCGTGGATGAGCCACATCGACGACAACGTCGTCATCGTGACGACACCGCTGATCCGCCGCGACGCGTTCCTGGCAGTGGGCGGATTCGACGCCATCCCGACGGCGGAGGACTCGACCTTCTGGTTCAAGCTGCTGCGCTGGGGCTTCATCCTCGTCGGTAGCGGCACGGTGGCAGTCGCCTACCGCCAGAAGCCCACGTCGCACGCCGTTTCCACGGCGGTCGAGATGCGCGACGTCGTCGCCGGACTCCTCGGCGATCGGTCGCAGCCGAAAGCGCCACCAGCGGACCAGGACGGTCCCTTCTTCTACGAGGACGGCGTCGAGCAGTACCGATCGAGCCTCGGATTCACGCGCCGAACGGCATCGGCGCTCGGGCAGGCGGTGGCAGCGGGCAGCCCGAGCACGGTGATCGACCGCCTGGTCGACGACCTTCGAACGGTGCCGTTCCCGTTCGCGGGCTGGGAGGCCAACGTTCCCGAACGGGCCATGCAGGGGGCCGATCGCGTGCTGCAGGCCCGCGGAGAGCGGGCGCGGACGAATGTCATTGCACGGGAGATCGGTCGACTCGTGAGGCCCGTGATCGCAGATGCAGAGCGCAATGCAGGGACGTGGCTCGCGACCCAGGACTCGGCAGAGCTGCCGGCCGGGTCGAACGTCCGACCGGTGAAACGGCAGGTGCTGCTGCCCGTCACGCCGCAGTCGCTCAAGTCCGTTGTCGGATCGGGACGGCCGATCCTGCTCCTGCCGTCGGCCGCCTACCACACGGACGAGCTGATCGAGCTCGTGGAGGTGCTTCGAGGCCGCGGGTTCGCTCCGGTCGCCATGCTGAACGATGCGCGCTGGGCGACGACCGCGTCGGCCCTTGCTCGTGTGGACGTCGCAGCGGTGAAGGCGCTGCCCGCGGGCGACTGGCTCCTCGGGTTCGAGGCCCTGTTCACGTTCAATGACTGGGGCGAGTACTACGCCGAATACGTGCGATATGTCAAAGGCAAGGGTCCAGTGTCCTTCGCCAAGGTCGAGGGCGTCCAGGACTGGCTCGACGACGACACGGGCCGCGAGCGGTTCGCGTACCTCGCCTCGGACGTCGTGCTCTGCCAGGGCGACAACGACGTCCACGCGCTCGAGGGCCGACGCGACCGACTCGAGGTGATCGGCAGCGACCGGCTCGAGGCGATCTGGAATGCGCCGTTGCCGGCGGACGCCAGGCCCAGGGTCGTGGGCAACGTGAATTTCACCTACGGCGTCCAGACGGACCATCGCGAACTTTGGGTGGGATCGCTCCGGGAGGCGTGCCAACGAACGAACGTGCCGCTGGACCTGTCGCTCCATCCCTCGGAGACCGCTCGGTACCCGGGGCTCGCATCGGCGGACCCGATCCGGCACCTCATGGTCAAGGACTCCATCCTGGTCTCGCGCTTCTCCACGGTCCTCTTCGAGGGCATGGCCAGGGGGTGCTCGGTCATCTACTACAACCCGCATGACGAGAAGGTGCCGACGTTCCACCACCCGGACGGCGCCTTCGACATCGCGAACGACCCGCAGGAGCTCGCGCGGCACCTCGAGGCGGCAAAGGGACGCAGCCGAGCCGAGGCGAAGGATCGCGCGGCCGCGTTCTTCGCGGGCCAGGTGTCCATGATCCCGGGCTCCTCGGTCGCGACGCGCACCGTCGACGCGATCGAACGCAACCTCGGTGGAGCGTGAGCGACGAAACCCGGCTGCGGACATCGGTCATCGTGCGCTGCTTCAACGAGGAGCGGCACATCGGCCGGCTGCTGAGCGGCCTGGTTCGCCAGACGCAGCGACCGGACCAGATCGTGATCGTCGACTCCGGTTCGACGGACGCAACGCTCGCCATCGCCAGCCGGTTTCCCGTCGAGGTCCAGACGATCGAGCCGGCCCAGTTCTCGTTCGGGCGGTCATTGAACATCGGCTGCCGCGCGGCGACGGGCGACATCCTCGTCCTGGCGAGCGCCCACGTCCATCCCGTCTACGACACGTGGCTCGCGGAGCTCACCGCGCCCTTCGCGGATCCCCAGGTTGCCCTCACGTACGGGCGCCAGGAAGGCAACGATCGCACCAAGTACTCCGAGCGGCGGGTCATGGCGCGCTGGTTCCCGGCCCGGTCCGCGGCCCGCCAGGACCATCCGTTCTGCAACAACGCCAACGCGGCCGTCCGGCGCACCGTGTGGGAAACGCAGCCCTATGACGAGTCGCTCACCGGTCTCGAGGACATGGACTGGGCGAAGAAGGCGCTCGACGCGGGCTACGCGATCTCGTACGTCGCGACCGCGCCGGTGGTGCACGCCCACGAGGAGTCCTTCGCCGGGCTCATCAACCGGTACCGGCGCGAGGCGATCGCGCACAAGCGCATCTATCCCGAGCACGGCATGAGCGCCTTCGAGGCCATCCGGCTCGCCGCTGCGAACATCACGAGCGACTACGTGCATGCCGCTCGCGAGGGCGTCCTGTTCGAGAACGTCAGGTCGATCGCGGCGTTTCGAACGGCTCAGTTCTATGGCACGTATCGCGGGTTCCGCCAGCGTGGCGAGGAGTCCACGGCCCTGCGCCGACGCTTCTACTACCCTCACGGCCTGCGCCATCACAGCGAGGACGAGATCCCGCCGAACGCCCGACCCATTCGCTACGACGACCCCGAGCAGAAGGATCCACGTGCCCGAGCTGATTGACATCTCGGTTCGCCTGCGCGAGGACATCCCGACGTGGCCCGGTTCCGATGGCTATCGGATCAGGCAGGCGCTCGCCATCGCCCGCGGCGACGAGGCCAACGTCAGCACGATCGAGATGGACGTCCATTGCGGCACCCACGTCGAGGCGCCGCGCCACTTCCTCGACGACGGGGCGACCCTCGATTCCGTGCCGCTCGACGTGTTCATCGGGCCGGCGTTCGTCCTCCACCTGCCCGACGCGGACTCGATCGGTCCGATTGAGCTGGCGTCCGTGCCGGCGGGGACGGATCGCCTGCTGATCCGGACGCGGAACTCCGCGCTGTGGCACGGCGAGGGCGCCTTTCGCACGGACTACGTCGGCCTGACGGCTGCGGGCGCCGGCAGCATCGTGGAGCAGCGGATCCGGCTCGTCGGCGTGGACTACCTGTCCGTGCAGCGCTGGGGCGACGATCCCGAGACCCATCGGATCCTCATGCGCGGCGGCGTGACCATCCTGGAAGGCATCGACCTGAGCGCGGCGGCGGCGGGACACTACCGGCTCATCTGCGTGCCACTGCACCTCGCCGGCTCGGAGGCGTCGCCCGTCCGTGCCGTGCTCGAGGTCGCGTCGTGAGCGTCCGGGTCGTCGCGATCGTGCCGATGCGCCATGACAGCGAGCGCGTGCGCGGCAAGAACTACCGGCCCCTGGGCGGGCGCCCGCTGTTCCATCACATCGTGGAGACGTTGCTTGCCAGCCCGGCGATCAGCAAGGTCGTCATCGATACGGACAGCGAGGTCATCCGCGACGACACCCGCGTCGCGTTCCCGGACGTCGAGGTGCTGGATCGGCCGGAACACCTGCGCGGCGGCATGGTCGCGATGAACGACGTCCTGCTCAATGACGTCCGACGCCTGGACGCGGACCTCTACCTGCAGACCCACAGCACGAATCCACTGCTCAGGACGCGCACCGTGACCGAGGCCATCGAACGGCTGCTGGGCGATCCGGAGAGCGACTCGCTGTTCGGAGTGACGAGGCTCCAGACGCGCCTCTGGCGCCCCGACGGGACGCCGCTGAACCACGACCGGGCGGTGCTGCTCCGGACCCAGGACCTGCCCCCCGTGTACGAGGAGAACTCGTGCGTGTACCTGTTCACGCGGGAGAGCCTGGAGCGGACCGGCAACCGGATCGGTGAACGGCCGATCCTGTTCGAGATCCCGCGCGAGGAAGCCTGGGACATCGACGAGGAGCTGGACTTCCGCGTGGTCGAGGCGCTGTATGCGCTCCGGGAGGGCGCGTGAACGAGACGATCATCATCTCGTGCGTGCAGCTCCAACGCACGCTCGACGAGCATCGTGCGCGGCTGGATGCCCGGGGCGCGGTGCTGATCGTGCCGCCAGTGAACCAGCAGCTCACCGAGCCGGAGCTCATCGAGCTCATCCCCGGCGTCGACGGCATCGTTGCCGGCGACGACCACCTCACTCGAGCCGTCCTCGAGCGAGCGGACCGTCTCCGAATCGTGTCCAAGTGGGGCGTCGGGACGGATGCGATCGATCACGCCGCCGCGGCCGAGCTGGGAATCCGGGTCACCAACACGCCGGGTATGTTCGGCGACGAGGTGGCCGACGTCGTCATCGGCTACCTCATCCTCCTCGCCCGTCACCTGCACCGGACGGACAGCGCGGTCCGGGGCGGGAATTGGTACAAGCCCGAGGGCGTGTCCCTCGGCGGGAGGACGCTGGGCATCGTCGGATTGGGGCACATCGGGCAGGCGGTCGCGCGGCGCGGCCTGGCGATGGGCATGCGCATCGTGGGCTCGGAGGTGGCGGCGGCGAACGCGGCCGCCGCGGCGAGCCTCGGCGTGGAGGTCATGGACCTCGACACCGTGCTGGCTTCGTCAGATGCGATCTCGCTCAACTCCCCGCTGACGCCCGAGACGCGGCACCTGCTCGACGCCGACCGGCTCGCCCGGATGCGCCGCGGTGCATGGGTCATCAACACGGGCCGGGGCGGCCTCATCGACGAGCCGGCATTGATCGATGCGCTGCACAGCGGCCAGGTCGGCGCCGCGGCGCTCGACGTCTTCGAGGTGGAGCCGCTGCCGATGGACAGCCCGCTGCGCGAGCTGGACCAGGTCATCCTCGGATCGCACAACAGCTCGAACACGCTCGAGGCCGGGCGGCGCACGAGCGAGCGCGCCATCGACAACCTCATCCGCGGCCTGGACGAAGTCCGCAGGTGACCCGGGTGGTCGCCATCACCGGCATCGCCGGCGGCATCGGGTCCGCGACCGCCGCCGCCTTCCACGCCGCCGGCTGGACGGTCGTGGGTGCGGACCTCGTGGATCCGTCGTCGAGCACGCCGCTCGACGGATTCAGGAAGGTCGATCTCCGTGCCCCGGAGGTCGGCGATACCCTCGCGACGTTCTTCGCCGAGCTGCCGAGCCTCGATGCGCTCGTGAACGCGGCGGCGGCGCAGGGTACCGACACGATCGAGGCGACATCGGTGACGGCATGGAGCGAGGTGCTCGACGGGAACGCCCGCGG
>DASSHR010000015.1:0-4123 GCA_035692745.1 Candidatus Limnocylindrales bacterium
TCGGGTCAGCCGGCGAGCGGGACGACCCTTCCATCGGCGTCGATCGTCGCCTGACGCCGCCTGAGCGCCTTGAGCTCCGCGCCCGGGACCTGGTCGCGGGCGTGGTAGCTGGACCTGACGAGCGGACCCGATTCCACGTGCTTGAACCCGAGCGCGAGGGCAGCTTCCTTCATCTCGGCGAACTCGTCGGGGTGGTAGTAGCGCTCGAGCGGCAGGTGGTTCAGCGACGGACGCAGGTACTGGCCGATCGTGAGGATGTCCGTGTCGACCGCCCGAAGGGCTTCGAACGCTTCCTGCATCTCGTCCCGCGTCTCGCCCAGTCCCACCATCAGCGATGACTTCGTGTGCACTGGCGTCCCGGCTTCGCGGGCATACACCTTGGCGCGCTCGAGGACGCCGAGGGTGCGATCCCATCGAGCGCGCTTGCGCACGGGCTTCTGGAGCCGCTTCACGGTCTCGAGGTTGTGGTTGAGGATGTCCGGCGCAGCATCCATGACGGCGCGCAGCGGCGCTTCCTCGCCGTTGAAGTCCGGGATCAGGACCTCGACGCCCATGCCCGGAACGCGGGCTCGCAGCTCGCGGATCGTGTTCGCGAAGACGTGCGCGCCGCCGTCGGGCAGGTCGTCGCGGGCGACGCTCGTGACGACCACGTGCTCCAGGCCGAGGCCGCTGAGCGCGTCGGCGACGCGGCGCGGCTCGTCCTCGTCGAACCAGGTCGGGCGGCCGGTCTTGATGTTGCAGAAGCCGCAGGCGCGGGTACAGGTGTCGCCGAGGATCATGATCGTGGCGGTGCGCTGGTCCCAGCACTCGCCGATGTTCGGGCAGTGGGCCTCCTCGCAGACCGTGTTGAGGTTCAGGCCGCGGAGCAGGCGCTTGAGGTCGTGATAGTTGTCGCCCGACGGCAGCTTGGCCTTGATCCAGTCGGGGTGGCGTCGAAGGGCGATCGATCCGTCGGTGGCCGGCCCGTAGGCGCCGCCGCCCATGGCGATCGTGATGGGCTCGGCGGGCGCATGATGCCCCGCGCCGCCGTTCGGCTCGAACATCGGGAGCTCGCGGGACATGGCCGGGCGCCTAGTAGATCGGGGTTTCCGACCCGACGCCCTCGAGCCGGGCCTTGATGTCGCGCAGCAGCGCGGCGCCACCCGCGCCGTCGTTGGCCCGATGATCCACCCCGAGGACCATGTTCATGATCGGCCGGATGCCGATCACGTCGCCGTCGGGCGTCTCGACGACGACCGGGCGCTTCGTGATGCGGTCCATCGTGACGATGCCGACCTCGGGCACGTTGATGATCGGCATGACCATGTTCGTGCCGAGCCAGCCGGTGTTATCGACGGTGAACGTGCCGCCGCCGAAATCGTCGATCTTCAGCTTGTTGGCCCGGGCTCGGTCGGACACCTCGGCGATGGCCTTGTTGAGGCCATGGATCGAGAGATTGTCGACGTCCCGGATCACCGGCACGATCAGGCCGCCTTCGACGGCGACCGCGATGCCGATGTTGATGCGCCGCTTGGCGAGCAGGCCCTGCTCGGTCCAGTGCGCGTTGAACGTGGGGTTGCGCTTGAGCGCATCGGCCGAAGCCTTGACGACGAACGGCACGAAGCTCAGCGACATGCCCTCGCGTGCCTGGTAGTCACGCTTCTGCCGGTCGCGCAGCTTGACCAGGTTCGTGACGTCGACCTCCATCTGCACGTAGGCGTGCGGTACCTGGAGAGCGCGGGTCATCTGGGCCGCGATGCCCTTGCGCATCTGGGTCATCGGGACGAGGACTTCGTCGGCGCCTTCCGGGAAGCTGATGCCTGCGCCTGCCTGTGTCGCGGGCGCCGAGCGCGGTGCGGGGGCGCTCGCGGCGCCGCTCGCGGCGCCGCCGGGTGCGGAGCCGGTCGCCGGCGCCTCGCCGTTCGTCGGCGCGGCCGTGGGAGCCGGTGCCGAACCCGAGGGCGCGGTTGTGGGCGTCGCGGTCGAGGTCGAGGCGGGTGCGCCGCCGGCGGCGTTCTGCTTCCCGACCGGGGCGCCCGTGCGCTGGCTTTCGACGTAGTCGGTGACGTCCTCGCGCGTGATCCGGCCGCCGCCGCCGGTTCCGACGATCATCGCCGCCGTCAGGCCGTGCTCCCGGAGGAGCCGGCGGACCGCGGGCGTCATGCGTGCGTCGGCGTTGCCCGGCATCTCATGCGCGGCGCGCTCGTCTGAGCCGGCAGGGCCGTGCGCGACCGGCGCGGTTGAGGCCATCGCCAAGGAGCCGGCTTCGTCCGGCGCGCGCGTGGGGGCGGGGGCGGGTTCGGACGCTGCAGCGGGCTCGGCTTCGGCCGCAGCTGCTGCGGGGGCAGCGGCGGGAGCCGGAGGCGCGGACTCGGCCTTCGAGGCGCTCGCGGCGGGGGCTGCGACAGCGGCGGCAGCCGTCGATGCGCCCGCGCCCGCCTCTTCGATGACCGCGATCTCGGCGTTGTTCGGAACGGTGGCGCCTTCCTCGACGAGGATCTCCTTCAGGACGCCCTCGAACGGCGACGGGACCTCGGCGTTGACCTTATCGGTGATGACCTCGAGCAACGGCTCGTACTTGGCGACGTGGTCGCCGGGCTGCTTGAGCCACTTGCCGATCGTCCCCTCGGCGACGCTCTCGCCGAGCTGGGGCATGGTCACCTTTGCCAACGCGTCTGGTCCTCCGTGCTGCGCTCGCGGGTAGTCTGCCCCAACTCGTGTCCGCGCGTCGGCGCACGCGCGAGCCCAGGGCGGCGGCGACACGCAGCGTAAGCCGCCGATAAGCAGCCGCCGCCATCGTTTCGGTCGTGGATCCGGTCCGATTGGGTGTCGTCATCCGCGCCCTCCGCCGCCGCAAGGGTTGGACGCAAGCGATGGTCGCCGCGGCGGCCGGGGTGTCACAGGCGATGGTGTCCTCCGTCGAGCGTGGCCACGCAGACCGGTGGCTGCTCGCGCACGTCATCGCCATCCCGGCAGCGCTGGACGCCCGCGCCGAGATCGATCTGCGCTGGCGAGCGGGTGAGCTCGACCGGCTGCTCGATGCAGATCACGCCGCCCTCGCGGCGACCATGAGCAGGACCCTCACCGCGTGCGGCTGGGAGCTGCGGTTCGAAGTGACCTACGCCGTCTACGGCGCCCGCGGCTCCATCGACGTGCTGGCGTGGCACGCGTCGACGAGGACGCTGCTCGTGATCGAGATCAAGACCGAGGTCACCTCTGCCGAGTCGACGATCCGAAAGCTCGACGAGAAGGTCCGGCTCGCTTCGCAGATCGTCCGGGAACGATTCGGCTGGCGCGCCGCGGTCGTGGCCCGCGTGGTCGTCGTCGAGGACACAACGACGGCTCGCCGCCGGATCCGGGCCGCGCGCTTGCTGTTCGACGCTGCGTTCCCGCTCCGCGGCGTGGCCACGCGACAGTGGCTTCGCTCGCCGCGCGGACAGGTGTCAGCCCTCATGTTCCTGCCATCTAGCAGTACCGCAACTGCTATACCGCGTCGGGGAGGCCGACACCGGGTCCGCATTCGCTCCGCCGACGCGCCTCCGCCCGACGTGAACGTGGCCTCTCGCCGATCCGCGGCAACGGAGCCCCAGGTCGAGCCAACGATCCTCACGAACAGGACATAGCAGTACTACCACTGCTATGTGGCAGGAATCACCGGCAGGCTGGCGGGTGGGTGCGCCGCGCGGACGCACCGGGTGCGGGCGGCCGACGCGGTGGCGTGAACGATCTACGCTCCGAATGAGGGGTTCCGGGCGGGTCGCTCGGACGGGTGATCTGAGGAGCGTGGAATTCGATGCTCAACCTGTTCGTGGTGCTCGCCGGGCTGGTGATCCTGGTCGCGTCGGTGATCTTTGGCATCTTCCTGCCCCTCAGCCGCGGCGCGACCGTGGTCCAGGACCGAAGTGGGCCGCGCATCGTGTCGCCGGCGCCAAAGGTCCACATCCTGAACGGCCTCATCGGCGGGACGATCGGGGCGGTGATCATGATCGTCGGCCTGTCGGGTCCGTTCGTGGAAGTCCCGGCGGGCAACGTCGGCGTCGTGACGAACTTCGGGCAGGTGCAGCCCACGACGCTCGATCCCGGACTGCACATCATCGTGCCGATCTACCAGCACGTGACGAACGTCGATACGCGCGTCCAGCCG
>DASSHR010000016.1:0-9089 GCA_035692745.1 Candidatus Limnocylindrales bacterium
CGCCCCATGCATCGGCGAGGCGAAGGCGGATCGCTTCGGCGGCTCCCGCGTCGTCGGTCGGCGCGACCCGAGAAAGGCTTGCCACGGCTGAATCCTAGCGCGACACGGAAATCTTGCCACTTGACGTTAGCACGTTGTTGCAGTAGAAACATGCTACGCCGCGCTAGCACGAAAGGAGCACGACGTGGCAGGCGCAGACCGGCTGTTTGTTCCAAGGCTCGGTGTGCTGGCCCAGCTCGTCTTTGCCGTCTTGTTGGGCGGCCTGAGCTCGCTGGTCGCAACGCAGGATCCTGACTTCGTGTCCCGTCCGCTGGTGCTGTTCGGCGTCTACACCCTGCCCGCCGTGGTCGGCTATCTCGCGATCCGGCATCGAAGACCGGGCACCCTGCTCGGCGCGGGGCTGGCGAGCGCGCTCGGCTCGTTCCTTGCCTTCTCCGGGGTCACCCTCATCTTCCTCGTACCGGCGCTACTCCTCCTCGTCGGTGCTGGCGCGCTCCGTGGCGGGCGTTCGACCTGGCGAAGCATCGCGTTCGGCGTCGGGCAGACCATCTTGGTGGCGGTACTGCTCGCAGCTGCCGGCCTGAGCGCTCTCCTCGTCACCGATGAACGCTGCTGGACGTGGCACACCACCCCGAATGGCGACGTCACCATGGAGCCGGCGCCCATCCCGACGGGCGAGATGACGGTTCCGATCGACACCGCCGGATCGGGCTTCGGCTGCTCGAACGGCGTGATCAGCGCACGCGGGGTGGTGCTCGGATTCGGACTGGGGCTTGGCGCGGTGGCGTTCGCCGGGTACCCGTTCGTGAGGCGGCGAACGCCGGTCAGGTGAGCGGGAGCGCCACCCACGATCCGAGCGCCGCGCCGAAGGCCATCGCGGCCACGGCCCACGCCGCCAGCAGGATCGCGACCGCGGCGAAGGGACGTCGGGGAGCCGGCATGGCCGCGAGACGACGGTCGTCCGGATCGGGTTCCCTACACTCCGCGGCATGACGGTCCTGCGATCCCGACTGGATCCTGCGAGCGAGGAATCGCGGGTCAACGTCGAGCGGATGCGGGCCCTCGTCGAGGAGCTGCGGTCGAAGACCGCGGCGGTCTCGGAGCGCGGCGCGGGCGGCGATGACAAGTCGATCGCCCGGCATCGCGAGCGCGGCAAGATCCCGGTCCGGGAGCGCATCGACCGGCTGCTGGATCCCGGTGCCGCGTTCCTCGAGCTGAGCGCCCTCGCGGCCGGCGGGCTGTACGACGACGATGCACCGAGCGCGGGCATCGTCACGGGCATCGGCAAGATCGAAGGCACCACGTGTGTGATCGTCGCCAACGACGCCACGGTCAAGGGTGGCACGTACTACCCGATGACCGTCAAGAAGCACCTCCGGGCGCAGGAGATCGCGCTCGAGAACCAGCTGCCGTGCGTGTACCTGGTGGACAGCGGCGGCGCGTTCCTGCCGCTGCAGGCCGACGTGTTCCCGGATCGCGAGCACTTCGGGCGGATCTTCTACAACCAGGCGCGGATGTCGGCGGCGGGCATCCCGCAGGTCGCGCTCGTGATGGGCTCGTCGACCGCGGGCGGCGCCTACGTGCCGGCGATGTCCGACGAGACCGTGATCGTCAAGGGCACCGGCACGATCTTCCTCGGCGGCCCGCCGCTCGTGAAGGCGGCGACGGGCGAAGAGGTCTCGGCGGAGGACCTCGGCGGCGCGGAGGTCCATGCCCGAATTTCTGGCGTTGCGGACCACGAGGCGCTCGACGACGAGCACGCGCTGGCGCTCGGTCGGTCGATCGTGGCGCACCTCCAGCGGAAGGCGCCTGCGCCGCCGTGGGACCGGAGCGAGCCCGAGGCGCCGGCGGTGGCCGCCGAGGGCGGCGACGGCGTCGCATCGCTGTATGCCGCCGTGTCGGCCGACACGCGCCGCTCCGTGCCGGTGCGCGAGATCATCGCCCGCCTCGTCGACGGCTCGCGCTTCCACGAGTTCAAGCCGCTGTACGGGGAGACGCTCGTGTGCGGCTTCGCCCACCTCGATGGCTGGCCCATCGCCATCCTCGCCAACGACGGGATCCTGTTCAGCCAGTCGTCGCTCAAAGGCGCCCACTTCATCGAGCTCGCGTGCCAGCGCCGGATCCCGCTCGTGTTCCTGCAGAACATCACCGGGTTCATGGTCGGGCGCGAGTACGAGGCGGGCGGCATCGCGAAGGACGGCGCGAAGCTCGTGACGGCGGTCGCGACCGCTGCCGTGCCCAAGTTCACGGTGCTCATCGGCGGCTCCTTCGGAGCGGGGAACTACGGCATGGCCGGCCGGGCGTATTCGCCACGGTTCCTGTGGTCGTGGCCGAACTCGCGCATCTCCGTCATGGGCGGACCGCAGGCCGCGCGCGTCCTGTCCACGGTTCGCGGGGAGTTCGCGTCCGAGGCCGAGCGGGACGCCTTCGAGGCGCCGATCCTCGAGACCTACGAGCGCGAGGGCTCGCCCTATTTCGCCACGGCCCGACTCTGGGACGACGGGATCATCGATCCGCTGGACACGCGGCGGGTCCTCTCGCTCGGCCTGGAGGCCGCGCTGCACGCCCCGATCCCGGACACGAAATTCGGCGTCTTCCGGATGTAGTTGCGGGGAATCCCGTAGTTGCCGGCGACCGTCCGTGCCATAGGCTCGCCCGCATGGCCAATCGCCCCGTTGCACCGCTCGTGCTGGTCCTCGTGGCCATGGTCGCCGGCTGTGCAGCACCCGGGCTCGCCCAGCCCACTGCGCCTTCCGGGAGCTCGCAATCCGGAGCGACCGAGCCGCAACCGAGCGTCATGCACGACACGCCGGTGGGCGAGCCGGTCCCGACCGCCGTCGGGTCGCCGCATCCGCTTGGCGGCTCGTGTGCGTCCCAGGCAACGGCGGATCGGTGCCAGGCGATGGCATTCGCGGCGGCGCAGCAGCTCGCACTGCCGTTCGACGACATTGCGTCGATCGCAATCGTTCCGAATCCGAGCCCCGAAGCCATCGATTTCGCGCACCGCACATTCCTGTCGATCGGTCTCGCCGACGGATCCCGGCAGGACGTCACGATCAGCTGTCCGGGCGTGTCGGGCGCCTACCTCCCGCCGTGCATGACCGACCCGACCGTTCCCATCGGGTTCCCGAGGGGCAGCGAGGGCGGCGGCGGCTACACCGACACCCCGGAGAACGCGACACCGTTTCCGTCCCTCGATGCCCAGGCGGTGGCCGACGCCCGCGCATTGACGATCGCACAGATGTCCGTGCCGATCAGCGCCACGGGCGTCGAGACGATCGTGGTTGGACAGGCGCAGCTCGCCAACGGCTACCTGGCCGAAGGCGACTTCGCGATGGCCGATCCCTGGCCGTCCGACGTGCTGTTCGCCACCGGCCCACGGCTGGAGATTCGCCCGATCGATGGCGGGCCGGCCCTCCAGAACCTGTACGAGCACGGCTGGCAGGATGGGGTGGAGCACGTCGAAGCGACGATCACGTTCGACGTGGCCTGGTTCGAGCCCGGCGCCACCCTCGAGCTCGTCGACATCGTCGTTCGATAGGACGCAACAGATCCGGCGCCTCGGACGTTAGGCCTCGCTGAGAGGGGGTCGCGTGACAGCGGATGGGCCCGACATCGACCGCGCCGGGAGCGAGCTGGACTCGGCGTTCCGAGCCCATCGTGACTGGCTGGTCCGGCGCCTGGCGCTGATCGTCGGCGACGCCGAGGAAGCCCGCGACCTCGCACAGGAGACCTTTGTGCGCGCTGCTGAGCACTGGCCGAACCGGGAGCCGATCGAGCCGGCGCGCTGGCTCTCGACGGTCGGTGTCCGCCTGGCGATTGATGAGCGCCGGCGGCGCAAGCGCTGGGGCTGGCTGGAGCTGCGCGAGACCGACGCCGCGTGGGCCGTGGCGGTGGATCCCGACCTGTGGCACGCGCTCGCCAAACTCGACCGCCGAACGCGCGCGGCAATCGTGCTGACGACGCTGGACGGCTACTCGCAGGACGAGGTCGCCACGATGCTGGACGCGCCGCGCGGAACCGTGGCCTCGTGGATCTCGCGCGGACGGGAACGCCTCCGAGCGGAGCTGGGCGACCGATGAGCGACCTCGACCAGGAACTCGCACGCCGCCTGGAGCGGCTGTCCGCGGCGGTGCCGGCTCGCGCCGGCCAGCTCGACCCCGTGCACGTCGGCGCGGTGGCGGCGCGCCACGGGGTCCGCCTTCGATGGCTCACCCCTCTCGTTGCCTTGGTGCTCGGTCTGATGGCGTTCGGCGTGCTCGGTGTCGCAAACCAGCGGCCTTCGAGCGGCGGGACGCCGGATCCGAACGGCGGGCCCGTTGGCTCGGACCGGGACGGCGACTTCGCGCTGACGCTCCGTACCGATAAGCGCCGCTACGCCGTGGACGAGCCGATCGACGCGGTTGGGTCGCTCACGTACTTCGGATCACGGCCCTCCGTGACGATCCACACGGACAACAACGGCCCGATCATGTTCGGCATCCGGGAGAAGGTGTTCGGGGGGATCACCGTCGGCACGATGAGCGACCTCATGTGCGGCGAGACGACGCTCACGCGGGCCGTCCCCCTGATCGATTCGTTCCACAAGGGCGGGAGCTTTGACGGTGAGAATCCCGATGCGGCGAAATTCCAGGCGTGGATCCTGGCCAAGGACCTCCGGCTGCCAGAGGGCACATGGCATCTCTACGCGGTCGCACGGGCGCCATGCATGGGCGGCGATATCGCGTTCAACCTACGGACAGAGATCGAGATCGTCGTTGGCAGCCCCGAGGCGACGCCCGGCCTTCCCGTCGCGACCGAATGGAACGATGCGCCGGTTTACGGCGGGGATGACATCGGGAACATGACCTTCCAGGTGCGATCGGCACACCCGACCTACGACGCAGGCACGCCAATCGATCTCGATGCGTGGTTCACCTTCGCCGATGGACCTGAAGAGGTGAAGCGACCCTTCAGCCAGCAGGTTGAGTACCGAATCACCGCGTTGGATCCAGGCGCCTCCGAGATCCGCTCAGGACAGCCCCGCCAGGATTGCGCAACCTCCACGATGGCGTCCGGCGAAGAGCGCCATTTGCCCCTCGACGCGCGCGACGTGGTTCTGATCCAGGCGTTGGAATGGCCCGCGGCTTCGGAGCAGGCCCTCCAACGCGGTGACCTGCTCCTGCCACCCGGCCAATGGCGGATCACCGTGACCGTGCGCGCCCTGTTCGGCCCGTGCGGCGCGCCGACCGAGACCTGGGAGGTCCACGCCTCGGTCGAGGTGGACGTGCTGCCAAAGGCCTGACACGCTCCGGCGATGGCGATCCACGATTCGGCGGCGAAGGGATTTGCGGCGGGGGCCGACGCGTACGAGCGCGGGCGGCCGACGTATTCGACCGAGGCAATCGACCGGCTCATCGCGGAGCTGCGAATTGCACCCGGCAGGCGCGTCCTCGATCTCGCGGCCGGCACCGGCAAGCTCACGAGGCAGATCGCGCCGGCGGGGGCCGAGATCGTCGCGGTCGAGCCGATCGACGAGATGCGGGCCAAGCTCGTCGCCTCGCTGCCCGGCGTCGCGGCGATGCCGGGCGTCGCCGAGGACATCCCACTGCCGAACCATTCGGTCGATGCCGTGGTCGTCGGCCAGGCGTTCCACTGGTTCGACGGCATTCGCGCCGTGAGCGAGATCCACCGCGTCCTCAAGCCCGGTGGCGCGGTCGGGATGATCTGGCAGGCGCGCGATCCGAGCCTGCCCTGGGTCAAGCGCCTCGACGATCTGATCGACCGCATCGACGATGGCCATCCGCGGTACCGCACCGCGCACTGGCGCGAGGCGTTCGATCTGACCGCGCTGTTCGATCCCATCGACGAGGCGGTGTACCCGTACGTCCAGCGCGGCTCCCCCGAGACGATCGTCGACCGCGTTGCCTCGATCTCGTACGTCGCCTCCCTCGCGCCCGAGGTGCGCGAGCCGTACCTCGACGAGGTTCGGGAGCTCCTCCGAACGGACCCGGCGACCGCGGGCAGGGACGTGATCGAGCTGCCGTACACCTCCCACGTCTACTGGACGCGGCCGCGCGCCGTTCCGCACGAACCCGGGGTCGGGACCGTCGTGTCGGTGAACGGCAACCAGGGCGGCGTGCCGAAGCCGCCACTCGGGCGGTCGTTCATCCGCGAGCTCGGCCTGGAACACGACCACCAGGCCGACCCGATCCACCACGGCGGCCCACTCCAGGCGGTGTGCCTCCATTCGATCGAGGCGCAGGAGCGCATCCGCGCCGATGGCCACCTCGCCTTCCCCGGGGCATACGGCGACAACCTCACCGTGATCGGCATCGACTGGGGCTCGCTCCGTGGCGGCGAGCGACTGGAGGTCGGGGAACCGGGCGAAGGGCCGCTCCTCCAGCTCACCGACGACGCGACCCCGTGCTCCAAGCAGTCGCGCTGGTTCACGGACGGCGAGATCCAGCGCATCTCGATCCGGCACTACCCGAACGACATCCGCTGGTACGCGTCGGTGGTCCGCGAGGGGCCGGTGGCGGCCGGCGACGAGGTGCGGCTGCTGCCGACCCGCTGAGCCGGCGGCTAGGATCGCGCCATGCTCCGCGTCTCGCGCCTGTCGATCGCCCCGGTTCGCGCCCTCGGGCTGCAGCATCCGGCGTTCATCGACCTCGAGCGCGACGGCGTGCTCGAGGATCGGCGGTTCTACCTCGTCGACGGCCATGGGCGGCTGGTCGATCGACTGCTCGCCGGCGGGCTCGTCCAGGTGAGCGCGGAGACGAACCCCAGCGCGACCTGGCTGCGCATGACGTTCCCGAACGGCCGGGTGATCGAGGGCGACGTCGTGCTCGACGAGCCGGTCCGCACGGACATCTATAACCGCGTCGCGTTCGGGCGCGTCGTCGGCGGGCCGTGGGCAGCGGCACTCGAGGCGTACGCGCATCGGCCGGTGCTGCTCGTTCGATGCGACCAGCCGGGCGGCACGCGGATCAAGCTCGGTGAGGACCACGTTCGGAACGGCGTAAGCCTCGTCTCCGACGGCTCGGTCCACGAGCTCGCGCGCCAGCTGGGCGTCGAGGCGGTCGACGCGCGACGGTTCCGGATGCTCATCGAGCTCGAGGGCGCGGATGCCCACGAGGAGGACAGCTGGATCGGCTCCGAGCTCGAGATCGGCTCGGCCGTGCTGGAGATCACCAAGCCGGACGCCCGCTGCGCGATCACCACGCAGAACCCGGACACGGGCGAGCGCGACCTCGACACGCTGCGGACCCTGCTTCGCTATCGCGGCTTCCGCGCCGACGACCCCGACCACAAGATCGACTTCGGCGTCCTCGGCGAGGTCGCGGTGCCGGGCAGGATCAGCGTCGGCGATGCGATCGTGGTCCGGAGGCCCACCGCGGCAATTCCCGTCGCCTAGCCCTCGCGCATCCCCCACGGCGAGCCGTACTCGCGCAGCAGGTCGAGGAACGGGACGGCATCGAACGCCTCCGGGCCCAGCACCCCGGTACCCTGCCAGGCGCCGCGGGCCAGCAGCTCGAGCGCCACGACGGGATTGACCGCGGTCTGCCAGACGACCGCCTGCGAGCCGTACTCGGCCATCGACCAGGCATTGTCGACCACGTGGTACAGGTAGACCTCACGGGGCTTGCCATCCTTGCCCGTTCCCGTCACCCACAGCCCTGCGCACGTCTTGCCATGCATCCGGGCGCCGAGCGTCGCCGGATCCGGGAGCACGGCCGCTACGACGTCGCGCGGCGAGACCTCGACCCCGCCGACGCGCACCTTCGCCGTGCGGTCGAGGCCGAGCTTGTGCAGCGTCTTCAGCACCTCGATGAACTCGTTGCCCAGGCCGTACTTGAAGGTCACCCGTCGCGCTTTCACCCAGCGCGGGATCAGCAGGACCTCCTCGTGCTCCACGTTCACGCACTCGACCGGGCCGATGCCCTCCGGGAAGTCGAAGACTTCCGGCTCGCTGAACGGCGGCGTGGTGAACCAGCCGCGCTCCTCGTCCCACACCACCGGCGGGTTGAGGCATTCCTCGATCGTGGTCCAGATCGAGAACGAGGGCGCGAATTCGTAGCCGTCGACCGTGAGGTTGGCGCCGTCGCGCACGCCTGCCTCCTCGATCGTGTCGAACAGATGGTCGGCGGCGTACCGCGCGAACACGTCGGACAGGCCCGGCTCGACGCCCATGCCCACCAGCGCGAGCCTGCCGGCGGCCTCCCAATCGGCCGCCTTCGCAAACTGCTCGTCACCAAGCTTCAGCGCGGTTCGCTCGTACGGTTGCTCCGGATCCGGCTTCGAGAGCGACATCGCCATGTCCAGGTAGTCCGCGCCGGCCACGAGGCAGGCGTCGAAGATCGGCATGACGAAGCGTGGATCCACCGCGTTGAGGACGTGCGTGGCGGCGGTGGCGCGGATGAGCGCGGCCACGTCGTCGCGGCTCGAGGCGTCGACGCGGGCGGCGGTGATGCGGGGGTCGGACGCGCGGGCGACGACCCTTTCGGCTCGCGCGAGGTCGTAATCGGCGATGGTGAGGTGGTCGAAGAAGTCCCGGCGGAGCGCCGTCGGGACGACGGCGCTGCCGACGCCGCCGGCGCCGATGACGAGGATGCGCATGGAGCAAGTCTGGCCGATCCGGCGCGTCCGATCTTCGTCCGGCCGCGTACGATGCCGCCCGTGACGAACGCCCTTCGCATCGAGCGCACGGGCCCGAACGGGTCCATCGCCCGCGTGATGCTCAGCCGGCCGGACGTGCGCAACGCCTTCGATGCGTCGACGATCGCCGAGCTCCGATCGACGTTCGCCGGCTTCGAGCGGGATTCGCCGACCGCCTTGCGCGCCGTCGTCCTCGCCGGCGAGGGCGAGACGTTCTCCGCCGGTGCGGACATCAACTGGATGCGCGCCGCGATGGCGCTCGACGTCGAGGGCAATGAGCAGGACGCCATGGCGATGGCCGAGATGTTCGAGACGATCGACACCTGCCCCGTCCCGGTGATCGCTCGCGTCCAGGGGGCAGCGCTGGGTGGTGGCATGGGGCTGTGTGCCGTGGCCGACGTGGTCATCGCGGAGTCGGGCGCGCGATTCGGGTTCACCGAGACGCGGCTCGG
>DASSHR010000017.1:0-3709 GCA_035692745.1 Candidatus Limnocylindrales bacterium
GTGGCCTGGCCATTCGCTGCAACGGTCGGGCCCTGGTCGTCGGGGTGCAGGCTCGTGAGGCCGCGATAGGCGAGGAAGCCGGACACCGCGAGCAGCGGCAGGAGGCCGAAGAAGATCAGCCGCCAGCTGAATGCCTCCGCCACGACGCCCGCGATGCCCGGACCGAGGACGCCCGGCAGCACCCACGCCGTCGAGAGCGTCGCGAACATCTGTGGCCGGAGGCGCTCGGGCAGGGTTCGCCCGATCGCGACGAAGGAGACCGGCGGAATGGCGCCGCCACCGAGGCCCTGGATGAACCGGCCGACGATCAGCATCTGCATCGATCCGGCGGATCCGGCGATCGCAAGCCCGACGGCAAACAGGCTGATCCCGATCACGAACGGGAAGACCACGCCGCGCCGGTCGATCAGCGTTCCGGCGACCACGATGCTCAGGAGGGACGCGACGAGGAACGCGGTGAAGACGAGGCCGTACAGCTCCAGGCCGCCGAGCTCCGTGGCCACGACGGGCATCGCCGTGGCGACGGCGAGTGCCTCGGCCGCGACGAGCGTGATCGTCAGGACGAGCCCGATCGTCAGCGGCCGGCGCTTCGGCGACCAGAGCCCGTCGGCGTCATGCGCCTTCGCCATCGGATCCCGAGCCCGACCCGTACCGGCCAGGCTCTCCGGGTGGCCGAGCTCCTCGGCGGTGACCTCGTCTGCGACGTCGTCGGGCATCCGCGGAGTATGTCCGCGGGTCGCGCGGTGCGCCGGAGGCGCGAATCAGGAGGTCGGGAGGGTCACCGAGCCGTCGTCACCGAGGGTCCAGAAGGGGTTGTGGGCGACCTCCCACGGGTGGCCGTCGGGATCGACGAAGACGCCCGAGTAGCCGCCCCAGAACGTCGCGGCACCCGCACGCGCGATGCGGGCCCCGGCTGCACCCGCCGCCGCGATGATCGCGTCGACCTCCGCGGGCGAGCCGACGTTCCACGCCGGCGTCACGCCGCCCCAGCCGCCGCTGTCCGCCACGCCGCTGTCGGCGGCGAGCTCGTCGCGGTTCCACAGCGCCAGGACCATCCCGCCGGACTGGAAGAACACGACGCCGTCCTCGGGCTTCGAGGTCGAGCGCCAGCCGAGGGCTTCGTAGAACGTGCGAGCGCGGCCGAGATCGCGCACGCCGAGCGTCAAGAGGCTCAGGCGCGGCTCCGGAAGGTCCATCGCCCGAGAGTCTACGACGCAACCACTGGCCGACCGCGACGCGCCGGGCCAGCAGGATCCGCGGGCGGGATCGGCGCGTCAGCGCTCCGCGAGCGCCTCGATGAGCCGGTCGAGGAGCTCGATCCGCCGCATGTGGTGGGCGACCTCCGCGCCCATCGAGGCATTCGCCGAATCCGACTGCTTGCCATACGAGGCGCGAAACCCGCGCCGATGCGCTTCTGCCAGCTCGGTCGCGCGCGCCGCGATGAGCGCGCCGCGCAGCACGCGCTGCTCGTCCGGCTGGAGATCCAGCTCGATGTGCACGCCGCGAACGACGTCACGGCCGCCGGTCATATCGGCTCGTCCAGGCCGGGCCGCTCGCTCGGCCCATACGGGTTGCGCCGCTCGGGGCCGATCTCCCGCACCGGCCGCATCGACGCCGCGAGCTCCGCGTCGACGTGGACGGTTTCGGTCGACAGGCGCGCCACAACGGCCTGCGTGAGCTGCCAGCCCTTGAGCGGATCCTTGGGCAGCCGGATGCGCACCTGGTTCGAGGCGAACGTGATGTCCGCGTGGCGCGTTCCCGGGATCGAGCCCGGCGTCAGCAGGCGCATCGCGGTTGCGCGCGACATCCCGACGCCGAAGCGGACCACGAGCTGGCCATCCTCGCGGGACATGGAGTTGACGCCCGCGCCCTCGGCCGCGAGGCGGAGCTCCGCGACTTCGGCGAGGCGCTGGACCGGAAGCGGCATCGGGCCGAACCGATCCGTGACCTCCTGGCGGAACGCCGCGACATCGCCGGGCGTGCGAGCGCGCGCGAGCCGGCGGTAGAGCTCGAGCTTCTGGGCTTCCTCGGGAACGTAGTCGTCGGGGAGATGTGCCTCGAGCGGCAGGTCGATCACCGCCTGCGGCGCGACGAGCACGGGCTCGCGATGCTCGCGCGACGCCTTGCGCTCCTCGACCGCCTCGGCGAGGAGGCGCGAGTACAGGTCGAAGCCGACCGCGGCCATGTGGCCGGATTGCTCGCCGCCGAGGATGTTGCCCGCGCCCCGGATCTCGAGGTCCGACAGCGCGATCTGGAACCCGGCACCGAGCTCGGACGCGTTGAAGATCGCCTGGAGCCGCTTCCGCGCCTCTTCCGACATCCGCTCGCGGCGCCGGTACAGCAGGTAGGCGTACGCGCGACGTGAGGAACGGCCGACACGGCCGCGGAGCTGATAGAGCTGCGCGAGCCCGAGCGTGTCCGCCCGATCGATGATGATCGTGTTCGCGTTCGGGATGTCGAGGCCGGACTCGATGATCGTCGTGCACACGAGGACGTCCGCGGCGCCGTCGGCGAACTTGAGCATCACGCTCTCCAGGTGGCCCTCGGCCATCTGCCCGTGCCCGACCACGAGCCGGACGTCCGGCAGGAGCTTGCGCAGCTGCTCGGCCTGGGCCTCGATGGTCTCGACCCGGTTGTGGACGAAGAAAACCTGGCCGCCGCGATCGAGCTCGCGCAGGATCGCGTCCTTCACGAGTCCGGCGCTCGCCTCCGCCACGCGCGTCTGGATCGGCAGGCGATCCTCCGGTGGCGTCTCGATGACGCTCATGTCGCGCACACCGGCGAGGGCGAGGTTGAGCGTTCGCGGGATCGGCGTGGCGGACAGCGTGAGGACGTCGACCTCGCGCTTCAGCTGCTTGAGCCGCTCCTTCGCGGCGACCCCGAAGCGCTGCTCCTCGTCCACGACGACGAGGCCGAGATCCTCGAACCGCACGTCGCGCGACAGCAGCCGGTGCGTGCCGATCACGAGGTCTACCGAGCCATCCGCGAGCCCCGTCACGGCCTTCTCCTGATCGGCCTTGGCGACGAATCGCGAAAGCAGCGCGACCTTCACCGGGAACGCGCCGAATCGCTGGCTGAAGGTGGCGTAGTGCTGTGCGGCGAGCACGGTCGTCGGGACGAGCACGGCCACCTGCTTGCCATCCTGCGTCGCCTTGAACGCGGCCCGGATCGCCACCTCCGTCTTGCCGTAGCCGACATCACCGACGACGAGCCGGTCCATCGGCTGGACGGCCTCCATGTCGTGCTTGACCTCGACGACCGCGCGCAGCTGGTCGACTGTCTCCTCGTACGGGAAGGCGGCCTCCATCTCGGCCTGCCACGGCGTGTCGTCCGGGTAGGCGTGCCCGGGCGCGTCGGCGCGGGCCGCGTAAAGGCCCAGCAATTCCTCGGCGAGATCCGCGACGGCCTTCGAGACACGCTGCTTGGTCCGGAGCCACTCCGTGCCGCCGAGCTTCGATAGCGACGGGCTCTCGCCGCCGGAGTAGCGCGAGATTCGCCCGATCTGCTCGACCGGGACGAAGATCCGGTCCTGGCCCTGGAACGCGAGCTCGAGGAAATCGCGCTCGTCGCCGGTGCCGCTGGACCGGCGGAGCATGCGCTCGTAGCGGGCGATGCCGTGGTCGATGTGGACGACGAGGTCGCCCGGGGCGAGCCGCTCGAGGATGTCCCTCGGCACGACCCGGCGCATCGCCTTCGGTCGCCGGACGCG
>DASSHR010000018.1:0-3062 GCA_035692745.1 Candidatus Limnocylindrales bacterium
TGACGGTGGTCAGCGACAGGCGATCGGCGCGCGGGTGCTTCGTGACGGTCAGCAGCTCGCCGACGACGACGTTCGCCCAGTCGGAGCCGCGCTCCTCGACACCCTTGACCTCCATGCCCAGCAGCGTCAGCTGCTCCGCGAGCTGCTGCGGCGTCAGGTCGAAGTCCACGAACTCGCGAAGCCAGGACAGCGGCACCCTCATCGGAACTGCCCCAGGAAGCGGACGTCGTTCTCGAGGAACAGCCGCAGGTCGTTGATCCGGTGGCGGAGCATCGCGATGCGCTCCGGGCCCATCCCGAACGCGAAGCCCTGGTAGCGCTCGGGGTCCAGCCCGCAGTTGCGCAGCACCACCGGGTGGACCATCCCGGCGCCGAGGATCGTCATCCAGCCGCTCCGGCCGCACGCGGGACAGCCCGGGCCGCCGCAGATCAGGCATTCGATGTCGAACGCGACGGACGGCTCGGTGAACGGGTAGTAGCCGGGCCGGAACCGCGTCTTCCTCCCGGCGCCGAACATCGCGTGGGCGAACTCGTCGAGCAGGCCGCGGAGGTCGCCCATCGTGGTGCCCTCGTCGATCATCAGGCCCTCGACCTGGAAGAACTCCGAGCCGTGCGAGGCATCGATCGCCTCGTACCGGAAGCACCGGCCCGGAAGCAGCGCCCGGATCGGCGGCTTGACGGTCCGCATCACGTGGACCTGGCCCGGCGACGTGTGCGTGCGAAGCAGGTGCCCGGGGAGGTCCACGTACAGGGTGTCCCAGAGGTCGCGAGCCGGGTGGTCGAGCGGGATGTTCAGGTCCTGGAAGTTGTGCTGGTCGTCCTCGATCTCGGGGGTCTCGTACACGACGAACCCGAACTGGGCGAAGATCCGGGCGATCTCGGCCATCGATTCGAGGCTCGGGTGGAGGCTGCCGCGGCGGATGGGCCGGCCGGGCATCGTCACGTCGATCGTCTCCGCGGCGATGCGGGCGTCGAGCTCCGCCGAGCCAAGACTCGCGCGACGGTCGGCGACCTGCTGCTCGATCGTACCGCGGACCGTGTTCGCGATCGCCCCGACCTTCGGCCGATCCTCGGCCGGGAGGCTGCCGATCCCGCGCAGGATCTTCGTCAGCCCGCCCTGCTTGCCGAGCACCTCGGACTCCAGGGCGTCGATCGCGGCGACGTCGGTGGCGGCGGCGAGCGCGCTCGTCGTCTCGGACGCGAGCGTGTCGAGCTCCTGGGTCAGCTGCGCGAGGTCCACGATCTCCCTTCCTGCGTCTCGAGTGCCCTTGCGATGGTAGAGAGAAAGCCCTGGGAAATGATCGAGCCCCCGATCTCGCGATCGAGGGCTCATCGGGGCGGTCCGGGCGCTGGATCAGCTGCCCTTCGCCGCCTCGACGATCTTGGTAAACGTGCCCGCGTCTCGGACGGCGAGGTCGGCGAGGATCTTGCGATCGATGTCGATCTCGGCCTTCTTGAGGCCCTGGATGAACTTGTTGTAGCTCATGCCCTGGGCGCGGACGGCCGCGTTGATGCGGACGATCCACAGGCCCCGCATCTGGCGCTTGCGCTGCTTGCGGTCGCGGGTCGCGTAGGCGAGGGCGTGGAGCAGGGCCTCGCGGGCCGGCTTGACCAGCCGCGAGCGGGTGCCCTTCCGGCCTTCGGCATCCTGGAGGAGCCGCTTGTGGCGGGCGTGGGCGGTGACGCCGCGCTTGACTCGGGCCATTCGATCGGGCTCCTAGAGGTACGGCAGCAGGCGCTTGACCTGCTTCGCATGGACGGTGGCGATCGCCGACTTGCCGTCGTAGCGGCGGGTGCGGCGAGACGACTTGATCTCGAGGTGGTGGCCGCGCCAGGCGTTGACCTGGATCACGGTGCCGTTGCCGGTCACCCCGATCCGCTTCTTCGCCGCCTGGTGGCTCTTCATCTTCGGCATCGTGTCGTCAGTCTCCCGCTGTCGGTGCTGCGGTCGGGGCCGCTGGTTCGGTTCCGTTGGTTGGCGCCGCTTCCGCGACGACCGGGGCTGCGGCCGGAGCCGCTGGTGCTGCTGCAGCGGCCGGAGCCGCTGATGATTCAGTTCCGTTTGCCGGCGCCGCCGCCGGCTCGTCCGCCCTTGCGGGCTTCGCCGCCGGCTCGACCACCTTCGGCTTGTGGGTCGAAGCCAGGACGATGAACATCGACTTGCCTTCGAGCACCGGCTGCCGCTCGATCACCGCGTGCGCCTCGACCTGCTTCGCGAACCGCTCGAGGAGCCCTCGCCCGAGCTCGGGGTGGCTCAGCTCGCGGCCGCGGAAGCGGACCGTGACCTTGATGCGGTCGCCGTCCTCGAGGAACTCGATCGCGCGGTGGAGCTTCGTATCGAAGTCGCCCACGCCGATCTTCGGCGAGAGCCGCACTTCCTTGAAGGTCACCGAGCGCTGCCGGCGCTTGTTCTCCTTCTCGCGCTTCGTCAGCTCGTACTTGTACTGCCCGAAGTCGAGAAATCGAGCGACCGGCGGAGCCGCCATCGGTGCGACCTCGACAAGGTCGAGGCCGCGAGCCTGCGCCATCTCGAGGGCCCGTTGCGTGGGCATGACGCCCAGCTGGTTTTGCTCCTCGTCGATCACTCGGACCTGTGGGATCCGGATCATCTCATTGACGCGCAGGTCTCGGCTGATGGTTGCTTCCCTCTCGGAACGACGTCCTTGGTGCGACAGGCTCGGTCACGGCAAAGCCGCGCCCGTCTCCGGTCGCGGCGGGACTATAGCACAGGGTCCCCGCGGCCCCTGATCACACGGTGCGCGCAGCCGCCTCCTGCGCGAGCCGGTCCGCCAGCGCATCCCAGCCTTCGGCCGGCAGCTGCTCACCGGACCGCGTCCGCGGCGCCGCCGACCTCGCCTCGATCTCGCGGTCGCCGAGCACGAGCATGTACGGCACCTTCTGCTCCTGGGCCAGTCGGATCTTGTTCTGCATCCGGTTGTTCGAGCCGTCGACCTCGACCCGCAGCCCGCGCGAGCGCAGGAGCCCGGCGAGCTCTTCGGAGGCGGCGATGTGCCGGTCCGCGATCGGGATGAGCACCGCCTGCACCGGGGCGAGCCACAGCGG
>DASSHR010000019.1:0-1706 GCA_035692745.1 Candidatus Limnocylindrales bacterium
AATCTCAAGTTTTCCTAAAGTTTCTACTAAAAGTGTAATATTGCTATTTAATTGTTTCCTTGAACCAAGAATCCATTCATCTTGGATCCTTATGTCATTGTGAATATGTCCCCTTCGAAAATATATACTTCATATGGAAAATATGAGTTTGTATCTATGTATGTGAAATTGACTAAATTTGCACGTACGTAATCATGTTCCTTTGAAAATGGATTAATTGAAACTAAATCGGAGATTGTACAAGTTGGTGAACCAATTGAGGAATCATTGTATCCATTCGAATATAATCCATTATTTATGACAAGTATTCGGAAATTATTAAGTACTACTAGTGAAAACATCTTTAAAAAAAAATTAAAAAAAATGTTCCTTTACATGTTATGATGCTAATTTTCAAAATGTGATAATTCTTGTGCTCAAGCCCAAATTTCCCAAATTTTGGATTGGTAATGAATCTTGCAATATTTGAGAACTTTTGAACAATAAGAAAGTATAATAATATGTTTTATCCCAAAAAAATTGCCGAAAATAATCTAATCCATAAATCTCTTTTATTCTGGACTAAATTGTCATATGAGTTTCTATTATGTCAAAGAAATAAATCAATAATTATTTGCCTCCACAAGTCTGTGCTTGAATAATATAAGCACAACTGCTACACTTGGTAAGCTTATAAATAATGTGGAAATTAAGTAATGAACTAACTATCCCACACATATCTGTTCTGCTCTACTCGTGCCACTGGATATATTCGTTCACCGGTTCCCGGGCCGGTTATGGTCGTGCCAAATATAATATATATGTATATATATTTCCGATGGTGGTTGGTTACGGTGGGGTCGGCTTCGCCCAAGGGCCGGCTTCGCTTAGATGGAGTTATGCTGTGATTGGGCCCATGTTTATCTGTATCTGTTATAGGATCTGTGGCTACCGGGACGCCGGCCCACCATCCTACCTTCTGATCTGTGTATGGAGAGGTCGGGGTTAAACTATCTGGAGTTATGATGTGTGATGGCGTGGGATCGACAGGCGCCATTGTTTCCGGTCCGTTTGACATTCATTTGATATATTACAAACTTTGCAAGTCTTTCTTGGCTCTCTGAAATGAATCTGAAACCCTAAGGTACGTTTATATGAACATATCATCCTACATCCATGATCAGTATGCTATTCTGATAATCATAAGTAAACTCTATGCCTATGTTCAGTCTGATACTCTGGTGATTACATGTATATCCTATATATATGCTCAGTTTGTTATTCTGGTATCTACATGTTCTTTCTGCTTTACATATTCGGTACGTCCTTCGTACTGACCCCCTCTCTTCGGGGGGGGGGGGCTGCGTTTCATGCCCGCAGGTTCAGTCTTACAGGTTAGCAGGATTCCAGCTTAGGCCTCAGTTGCAGTTGAAGAGCTCTTTTTCTTCAGAGCCACTTTTGGTACACATGGTTGTCTCACTCTCATTCTGATTATGTTGGGCCTCTGGCCCATTTTATGATTCGATTTGTCTGTATTAGAGGTCTGTGGATAGTCTGTGAGTTGGGTCCTATCAGAAAGTTTGTGTATTCTGTATATCTGTCATGTATGTGAGATTTAGCCACCTGTCTGGACATTCTGTATATATGATCTGATTATTAGGCGGCAGGACCGCAGCGGTGACCTTGTCGGCCCGCTTATGCATCTGTTATATGATCTGTATCTCTGT